>CABYGR010000013.1 GCA_902518595.1 uncultured Pelagibacteraceae bacterium
GATAAATTAGTCGTAGCAAGAGCAAGAAAAATACAAAGGTTTTTATCACAACCATTTTTCGTCGCTGAAGTCTTTACTGGATCACCAGGAAAATTAGTTGATCTAGAGTCAACAATCAAAGGTTTTGATGCCATTTGTAAAGGTGAATATGACCATTTACCTGAAGCTGCTTTTTATATGGTTGGTACAATAGAGGAAGCCATAGAAAAAGGGGAAAAAATGGCAAAAGAGGCTGCTGCTTAATGAGTGAAGAATTTAAAGTAGAAATAGTTAATCCTGAAAAATCTTTTTTATCTATTGATAATGCCACTGAAGTTGTGATCCCAGCTTTTGAAGGGGAAATGGGAATTTTAAAAGATCATATTTCAATAATTTCTTTTTTAAAACCTGGAATTGTTACAATTCAATCAAAATCTGGCGAAGATAAATTTTTTATAGAGGATGGTATAGTTGAATTTAAAAATAACAATTTATCAATATTAACTAGCTCAATTTTTAATTTAAAAGAAGTAGATAAAAACAAAATACAAGATCTAATTAAAATAGCTGAGGAAGAAACTAAAAATAAAGATATTAATGATCAAGTAAAATTCTTAGTAGATCAAAAAATTGATGTATTAAGATCTATCAATTAATTATTTTTTTTACTTTTTTTTGGACCTCTTTATATACTTCAAGCTTGAAGTCCACTACTAAGTTGGTAATTAATTTTAAGTCTACCCATTTCCATTCTAAGAATTCAGGTTTTTTAGTTTTAATATTTATTTCATTATCTTTGCCTAAATATCTCATTAAAAACCATTTTTGTTCTTGTCCTCTATATTTTCCTTTCCATATAATTCCCAAAAGATGATTTGGTAAATCATACGTAATTAAACCATCCAATTCCTTGATTAACTTAACATTTTTGATACTTGTTTCTTCTTCAAGTTCTCTATAAGCAGCTGTAATAAAATCTTCTCCTTTATCAACTCCTCCCTGGGGCATTTGCCAAAAATCTTTTGGATTATCTATTCTTTTTGCTACAAAAACTTTATTATCTTTATTTAAAACAACAATTCCTACTCCACTTCTAAGTGGTAAATTTTTAAATTCATCTTTCATTTTCAACCATTTAAAAGCTTAATGGCGTATTTAAGTTGATTATCTTTGTCAGTCTTTATTCTAAACTCTTCACCTTCTTCATTGACCTCAATATCAGGACTAACTCCTACTTCAGAAATTGATTTACCAGAAGGTAAATAATATTTTGCTACAGTTAATCTGATAGCTCCATCATTTTTTAAAGGAATAATAGATTGAACGGAACCTTTGCCATAACTATTTTCACCAATAACAATAGCTCTTTTATGATCTTTTAAAGCCCCAGCAACAATTTCTGACGCAGAGGCCGAACCATAATTTATTAATACTATTAATATTTTTCCATTTGTTATATCTCCTTTTTTTGCAAACCATTTTCGATTTTCAGATTTTTTTCTACTTTTTGTTGAGACAATTTCTCCATTATCTAAAAAAAAGTCTGAGATTTCAATTGCTTGAGATAAAAGTCCTCCAGGGTTATTTCTTAAATCTAATATATATGCATTTACACTTTTGTTATTTTCTAGTTCTTTAATATTCTTTTGTATTTGTTCACTACTGTTTTCATTAAAAGAAGTGAGTCTTATATACCCAATATTTTCTTCTAATAAATCAGCTTTAACTGACTGTATTTCAATTATTTCTCTAATAATATTGAAAGTAAGTGCCTTTTTTTTTCCTCTTCTTCGCACTGTAAGTTCTATACTTGATCCAACTGGCCCTCTCATCAAATCAACTGCTTCACTAAGAGTTTTACCTTGAACTTGTGTATTTTCAATTTTGACTATGTAGTCTCCAGCTTTGATTCCAGCTTTTGCAGCTGGAGTATCATCTATTGGAGAAATTACTTTTACTACACCTGACTCCATACTAACTTCAATACCTAGGCCACCAAATTCACCACTTGTTTCTGTTTGCATTTCATTAAAAATTTCAGGTGACATATAAGCAGAATAAGGATCAAGAGATTGAAGTAAGCCATTAATTGCAGAGTCCATACTTTCAGATTGATCAATTTCATCTACATATTCTCGATTAATTTTTTCTAAAACTTCTCCAAAAAGATCTATTTTTTTATAAATATCAACTTCAGACGAATATGAAAAGTTTATTAAAAATAAATTAATTAAAACAATAAAAATAATTTGAAATTTTTTTTTCATATTATTATTTTTTCTTTTGGAATTAATTCTGACCACATTTTTTCTAATTCATAAAATTTCCTTTTTTCAGGATGAAAAATGTGAATTATCAAATCAATCCCATCAACTAATTTCCATTCATTACTGTCTTTACCTTCTATTTTTGAATCTTTTAAACCATTATCCTGTAATTTTTCTAGAACTTGTTCTGATAAAGACTGAATATGTCTTGATGAAGTTCCACTTGCTATTATCATATAGTCAGCCATAAAGCTTTTATCTTTAAGATCAATACTTACTATATCGTGGGCTTTGTTAAGGTCGAGAGTTTTGATTATTGATTCTTTTAAATTTGAAATTTTATCCATTAATTATTAAAAGATTATCAAATTTTTCTTAATTGAGAAGAAGAAATATTGACTTTATTAAAATCCACAAATGTAATCTGTTTTTTGTTTAATTTCTTAAATGTCTTTGAATTTAAAGATTTTTTTTTGTAACCGTATCTATCAAATACGATAATATTACACTTTTGTGAAATTTGTTTCCACTTATACCATTTATGAAAATTGATAAGGTTATCTGCTCCCATCAAAAAAAACAATTTCATTTTTTTATTTTTAGATAAATATTTAATTAGATCGATAGTTTTATTTGATTTAATTAAATCTTCATAATATTTGACTTTAATTGATTTATTTTTTTTAATAATTTTTTTACATTTCGTAACTCTTTTTTTTAAATCATTTCCACTTTCATTTTTAAAAGGATTTTTTTTTGTAATGGCCCAGATCACATAATGTAAATTAAATTTTTTAATGGCCTCTTTTGAAATTGCTAAATGACCTATATGTGCTGGATCAAATGTTCCACCTAAAATTCCTACTTTTCTTTTATTTAAATTATCTTCTGATTTTGCCATTACTAATTACCTGGTATTTATAAGAAACAAGTTGATTTAATCCTACAGGTCCTCTTGGCGGTAAAGTGTTAGTAGATATTCCAACCTCTCCTCCAAATCCAAACTCTCCACCATCAGCAAATTGAGTTGATGTGTTTTGCATTGCTATTGAACTCTTAACTTCTTTTAAAAAAATTTTAGCAACTCTTGAATTTTTTGTAATTATAGCATCAGTATGCATTGTTCCATATTTATTTATATGATCAATTGCTTCTAAAAAATTGTTTACAGTTTTAACTGATACAATTGGTGCAAGGTATTCTTTTGACCAATCATCTTGTTTGGCAGAAATAATTTTACCTTTAAAATTTTTTTTGATTTTATTATCTGCAATAATTTTACATCCATTATTTTCAAGATTAGTTAAAACATATTTACAAAATTTTTTTAATATCTTTTTATGAACTAAAATAGTTTCAGTAGCCCCACAAATAGCTGTATTTCTTAATTTTGCATTTAAGATAACTTTTTTAGCTATTTTAAGATCAGCTTCAAAGTCAACATAGGTATGACAAATTCCTTCTAAATGTCCAATTACAGGTATTTTAGATAAATGTTGGACTTTTTTAACTAAACTTTTTCCTCCCCTTGGAATTATTACATCAATGTATTTATTCATTTTAGATAATATAAAATCAACAATCTTACGGTTTTTATGATTAATAAATTGAACATAGTTTTGATTAACTTTATTTTTTTTTAGAGCTTTTCTAAACAAATTGGATAGAATTTTATTTGAATAATAAGCTTCTGATCCACCTTTTAAAATAACAGGATTTCCTGATTTAAAACATAAAGAAGCTACATCGCACGTTACATTAGGTCTACTTTCATAAATAACACTTATCACTCCAATTGGGGTTGTAACTTTCGAAATCTTTAAACCATTAGGTCTTTGCCACTTTTCTAATACATAGTTAACTGGATCTTTAAAATTTTTAATCGATTTAATTGATTTGATAATTAATGAAATTTTTTTTTTATCCAAAGTAAGTCTTTTTACCAAGTTTGCTTTTAATTTTTTTTGATTTGCTAAATATAAATCTTTTTTATTTTCATTAATAATTCTTGATTGATTTATAATCAGAAGTTTTTGATAATCTTCTAGTACTTGGTTTTTTTTTTTAGAAGATAATGAATTAGAAAAAGCTTTTTTAGCATTTTTTCCAATAGTAATTAATAATTCTTTCATTAAATCTCTACCATATCATCTTTGTGAACAACCTCTGACTTTGAAATATAGCCTAATATCTTACTTATTTCTCTAGAATGATGTCCTAAAATTTTTTGTATTTCGTCAGATGAAAAAGAACTAAGACCCCTTGCACATTCATTTCTTGACTTATCTAAAATTTTTATATGATCACCTTTTTTAAATTTTCCGATTACATCTTTAATACCAGCAGCTAATAAACTTTTGCCTCCCGATAGTGCTTTTTTAGCACCTTCATCAATTATAAGTTCTCCCTTTGGAGATACAGAACTTATAATCCATTTTTTTCTAGCATCTAATTTAGACGTTTTTGATATAAACAAGGTACAATTATTATCTTTTATAATTTTATCGATTGGGTTTAAATATAAACCATTAGCAATTATCATATCACATCCAGATAATTGACAAATTTTAGCAGCTTTTATTTTTGTATTCATTCCGCCACTACCAAATTCATTACTTCCATTAAAGTTTATGTTTTTTAAATCTTTATTTAAGTTTTCTACTTTTTTGATTAGTTTTGCATTTTTAAATAATTTTGGATTTTTATTATATAAACCATCAACGTCAGACAAAAGTATTAGAGTATCGGCATTTGTAATTTGAGCCACTCGTGATGCAAGTCTATCATTATCTCCATATTTAATCTCTGAGGTTGCTATAGTATCATTTTCGTTAACTATTGGGACAAAACCTAGATCTAAAAGATTTTCAAATGTCCTTTTTGCATTTAAAGATCTTCGTCTTTCTTCTGTATCTTCTAGTGTCAATAATATTTGAGAAATATTTAATTTGTGTTTTAAAAAAATTTTAGAAAATAAATTCATCAACTCTATTTGACCTATAGATGCAACTGCCTGACTTTTGTCTAATTTTAACTTTTTTTTATTATAATTCATTTTTATACAACCAAGCGCTATAGCACCCGAGCTAACAATAATAATTTTTTGATTTCTAGACTTTAATTTTTGAACATCCTTTGCAAATTCCGATAACCATTTTTTCCGTATTTTTTTATTTCTATCGACCAATAGAGATGAGCCAATTTTTATAATTATAATTTTAGAATTTTTAAGAAGCATAGGATATAAGTTTGGCTTTAATTCTTAAAACTGACTCTTTATCTAAAGTTGATAAAGTTAAAATTTCACCTTTAATCTTTTTTGAAAATTTTTTGATTATTTCATCAGCAATTTCTTTATCAACTAAATCAATTTTATTTAATATAATTAACTCCTTTTTTTTCAAAAGATCAGAGCTATAATTTTTTATTTCGTTTTTCACCTCATTATATGATTTTTCTAAATCTTTATTTGTAATATCTATTAAATGCAAAAGAGATTTGCATCTTTCAATATGTTTTAAAAATTGTATACCTAGCCCTGTTCCTTCGTGTGCACCTTCTATTAAACCTGGTATATCAGCAATAGTTATTTCTTTATCATCATAAGAAGCAACTCCAAGGTTAGGGTTTAAAGTAGTAAATTGGTAATTTGCAATTTTAGGATTTGCATTTGTTACTGAAGCTAAAAGACTCGACTTACCTGCATTTGGTAAACCTATAATGCCAATATCTGCAATGGTTTTTAATTGGAGCCAAATTATAAAATCTTCACCATATGTTCCTTTAGTAAATTTTTTAGGAGCTCTATTTGTTGAGCTTTTAAATCTTGTATTACCCAATCCACCTTTACCTCCTGCTGCAGCTACAAATTCTTCTCCAGTTTTTGTAAAATCATAAATTAAAGTTTTATTATCTTCCTCAAATACTTGTGTCCCAATAGGAACCTTAAGAATCAAATCTTCTCCTCTTTTCCCAGTACGATTTTGACCCATACCGTTCCCACCTCTTTTGGCTTTATGATGTTGCTGATATCGGTAATCTATCAGAGTATTTAAATTTCTTTCTGATTTAAGTATTACGGAACCTCCTTTGCCACCATCTCCACCATCTGGACCTCCAAACTCTATAAATTTCTCACGCCTGAAACTTGGGGAACCATCTCCACCATTTCCAGCTTTAATATATATTTTTATTTGATCTAGGAATTTCATAATACAACATTAATTTTAGGTTGTACTATTAATTGGGTTTTACTGAAACGAAAGTTCTATCTGCTTTAGTTTTCTTAAATACCACTTTCCCTTTTATAACTGAAAAAATTGAATGATCTTTTCCCATACCAACATTTTCACCAGGGAATATTTTAGTACCTCTTTGGCGAACAATTATATTTCCAGGAATAACATTTTCACCACCATATTTTTTTACACCAAGTCTTCTTCCCGCACTATCTCGTCCGTTCCTAGATGATCCACCAGCTTTTTTTGTTGCCATAAAATTTACCTAGTTATTTTTTTTCTTCTTTAGTTACAACCTTTTTTTTATCAGGTGCAGTTTTTTTTTCAGCTTCAGATAAAACTTTACCATCCTTTGAAAAAATTTTTTTAATTCTAATCATAGAATATTCTTGTCTATGACCGTTTTTTCTTCTTGAATTTTGTCTTCTTCTTTTTTTAAAAATTAATATTGTTCTATTTTTGCCATTTTTAACTATGTCAGCTTCAACTTTAGCCCCAGTTACTATTGGAGAACCAACTTCAATTATTTTATCATCTCCGTAAGCAAGGATTTCTTTAAATTCTACTTTTGTATCAGGTTTTGAATCAGGCAGTTTTTCAATCTTAAGAATTTCTCCTGATTTAACTTTATATTGTTTTCCACCTGTTTGTATTATTGCGTAAGACATAGTAAAAATTGTTAAATTTTGTTAAGGCAATATAGTCTTAGCTTTTATATAGTCAAGCTGAATAACTTAAAAATTATCCTTTAAATCTCTTAATTTTGAAAAACTTATTAAATCTTTTGCTTTTAAAAAAATATTACACTCTATTTCATCTTTTAAAATAGTTGGTATTGTAGGTAAATCATTCTTAATTTTTTTTTTAATTTTTACAATCTTTTCTTTAAGTTTTAAATTCTCAGAATCATTAGCTAAACAAAAATTTGAATTTTGTAGCGTATATTCATGCCCACAGTAAATCTCAGTTTCTTCGGGGAGCTCTTTAATTTTATTTATAGAGTTAAACATCTGCTCATATGTTCCTTCAAAAATTTTACCACAACCAAGAGAGAACAAAGTATCACCGGTAAAAATTTTTTTTTCTTTAAAAAAGTGATAGGCAATATGTCCAGTGGTATGACCAGGAATATGATAAATTTTTGCCTCAAAATTATCTTCTTTCCAAATTTGATTATCTTTTAAAAGAATATCAATCTCTGGAATACGATCCTTGTCTTCTATAAAACCAATAACATTACAAGCATATTTTTTTTTTAATTCAACATTTCCACCCACATGATCATAATGATGATGAGTGTTTAAAATATATTTAAGATTTATCTTATTTTTTTCAATATAATTAATTATTGGTTTTGCTTCACTTGGATCAACTACACATGCATTCCGTTTTATTTCATCAATAATTAAATATGCATAATTATCTTTTAAACATTTTATTATTTCAATTTTCATTTTATTTTTCAATTAAAAATATACCAAGTTCAGCAAATAAGTTTTTAAAAAACAAATTGGAATTATTTATATTAGAAACATCTTTATTTATAAGTGCCAAAGATTTGAAAATCTTAAAATCTATTGTTTTGGAAAATTTAACAAAATCTTTAATCGTACACATATGAATATTAGGAGTATTATACCAATTATTAGGTAATGATTTAGTAACAGGCATAGTTCCTTTTATTAATAAATTTAATCTTACCTTCCAATGACCAAAATTTGGGATGGTTATAATTGTTTTTTTCCCAACTCTTAAAAGTTCTCTAATAACAATTTCTGGATTTATAAAAGCTTGTAATGTTTGACCAAGAATTACATAATCAAAAGAGTCATTTGGAAATTGTTTTAAATCAACCTCCGCATTACCCTCAATAACTGTTAATCCTTTGGCTATACAAATTTGAACTTTTTCTTTTGAAATTTCTATGCCCCTAATATCGACATTTTTATTTATTTTTAAAAATTCCATTAAAGTTCCATCATTACACCCAACATCCAATACTCTAGTATTTTCTTTTATGATATCTGTGATTATTTTATATTCTGATTTCATAATTATTATTCATTGTAAGCTTGATCTAAAAAATTTTTAAATGCTTTTAAAAAATCTGGCACATCAAGTAAAAAAGAGTCATGGCCTTTATCAGACTCTATTTCTACAAAACCAACATCTGCACCAATAGCATTTAAAGCGATAACTATATCTTTATTTTCTGAAGTGGGATAAAGCCAATCTGATGTAAAAGATATTACAAAAAATTTAGATTTAGTATTTTTGAAGGCATTAGATAAATTACCATTAAATTGTTTTAACAAATCGAAGTAATCCATTGCCCTAGTGATATAAAGATAACTATTTGCATCAAAACGATCTACAAATACTGAGCCTTGGTATCTTAAATAACTTTCTATTTGAAAATCTGCATCAAAACCAAATTTAAGATCATCTCTTTCTTGAAGTTTTCTTCCAAACTTTTCTTGGAGACCTTTTTTAGATAAATAAGTAATATGTGCAGCCATTCTAGCTACAGCTAAACCTTTATCAGGAACAGTATTTTTAGATGTATAATTTCCATTCATCCAATTATGGTCTGCAGTAATAGCTTGTCTGCCTAACTCATTTAATGCAATATTCTGTGCTGAGTGGCTTGATGTACAAGCAATAGGTACAGCTGTTTTTGTCTTGTTAGGGAAATTACTTACAAACTGCAGAACTTGCATTCCACCCATTGAACCGCCCACAACAGAAAAAAGTTTTTTTATACCAAAATGATCTAATAAATTTATTTGTGCATTCACCATATCATTAATTGTAATTACTGGAAAATCTGTGCCATATATTTTTTTGGTTTCTGGATTTTCATGGCTTGGACCAAATGACCCCATACATCCACCTAAAACATTTGAACAAATTACAAAATATTTATTTGTATCAATAGACTTATTTGGACCAACTGCAAATGACCACCATCCATCTTTATTAGTTACAGGGTTTAAACCCGTAACAAATTGATCACCAGTCAAAGCATGAAATACCAAAATTGCATTATCTTTATTTTCATTTAGAGATCCGTAAGTTTCATATGCTAAAGGGAACTTGCTAATAGTCTGACCACAATCTAGTTTTAATGGTTTGTCAACAATAATAGTTTTTATTTTTTCTTTAATATTCATAACTAAAGCTAAAATTGAATTGTGAGAAAAAAAACTTTTTTAGCGGTTTTTTTAAAGCGCTCGCAATTCAGTTAAATCAGCGCATAAATTTTGTACAAGAAGTTATTTAGTATGTCAATTTTAAAAATATTTGAACTAATACTATATAAAAAATTGTTATTTTATTTATAAAGAGGCTTAAATTTAAAACATGACAACTATAAAATTTAAAAAACTCAATATTGAAGCTTACAAGCCTGGCAAATCAAGTATTAAAAAATTAAAAAAAATAGTAAAGTTATCTGCCAATGAATCTGCATTAGGTGTAAGCCCAAGAGTTAAAAAAGTTATATCGAATAAAAATTTAAACCTCTTTAGATATCCTGATGGCAAATCTAAAAAATTACGAAATCAGATTTCAAAAAAATTTCGTTGTGATAAAGAAAAAATTATTTGTGGAGCTGGCTCTGATGAAGTTATTCAAATGTTATGTCAGCTTTTTTTAAAACCAAAAGATGAAGCAATTGTTCCACAATTTAGTTTTTTAATGTACAGAATTTACTCAAAAATAGTTGGCGCAAAAGTAGTTTACGCAAAAGAAAAAAATTTTAAAGTATCACCTTCAGAGATATTAAAGAAAGTAACAAAAAAAACAAAAATAGTCTTTTTGGCTAATCCAAATAATCCAACTGGAACATATTTAACTAAGCTCGAATTAATTGAGTTAAGAAAAAAATTAAGGAGTAATATTTTATTAGTAGTGGATGATGCTTATGCAGAATATATGAAAAATATAGATTATAGGTCTGGTTTAGATTTATTTAGAAATAAAGAAAACGTTTTTATATTAAGAACGTTTTCAAAAATTTATGGCTTGTCATCCCTAAGAATAGGCTGGGGATATGGATCAAGAAGAGTCATTGATGCCCTCAATATTATCAAACCTCCATTTAATGTTAATGGGGTTGCACAAAAAGCAGCAATAGAATCTCTAAAAGATAATAAATTTATATCCCGTTCCATTAAACATAACATTTTTTATGCAACAAAATTAAAAAATTTCTTAAATAATTATGGTATTAGTTCAAACAAAGTTTCTGCTAATTTTTTATTATTGAACTTTACGAAATGTAAATTTAAGGCCAAATATTTTTATAAAAATTTAAAAATAAAAGGAATAATTTTAAGATCTACTGAAGATGGTTATAAAATTAAAAACATGTTGCGACTTTCTATTGGATCTAAAAAAGAAAATTTGAGATTTATGAAAGTAACAGAAAGTATATTTAGAAAATGAAAAATGTATTAATTATAGGTTGTGGGCTTTTAGGGTCCTCTTTAGTAAGAAGAATTTCCAAAAAAAAAATAGCACAAAAAATATTTATTTATGAAAAATCAAAATCAAATCTTGCTAAGATAAAGAAATTAAAGTTACCTGGAACAATTATAAAATCTTTAAAAGATGGTGTAGTAAATTCAGATTTAATTATTTTTTGTACACCAATGAGTGAATACAAAAAACTTATTTTAAAAATAAATAACTTTATTTTACCAAGGACAATGATTACTGATGTTGGTTCTTCAAAAATTGATTCTTCTAGAATTATCAAAAAATTTTTAAAAAAAGGTATTCATTGGACCCGAAGTCACCCCATAGCAGGATCAGAAGTAAGTGGACCAGAACATGGTAAAGATGATCTATTTAAAGATAAGTGGTGTGTTTTAATTAAAGATAAAAAAACTAATTTAAAACATTTAAAATTACTTAACTCTTTTTGGAAAAAAGTAGGATCCAAAACTGTAATTATGAATTCTGAAAAACATGATAAAATCTTCTCAATTACCAGTCATTTACCCCATTTGATTGCTTACAATTTAGTTAAATCAGCTCAAGATTTTGAAAAAATATTAAAATTTAATCTTATTAAATATAGTGCAGGAGGTTTAAGAGATTTTTCAAGAATAGCAGCATCGAATGAAATAATGTGGAGAGATATTTTTTTTGATAATAAAGTTAATATTAAAAAAGCTATAGATCTATTTATTAAAAACCTAAAATCTTTCAAAAAAGATATCCATAAAAAAAATAATAAATCAATTCTAAAAAAATTAGTGCAAACTAAAAAGGTTAGAACTAAAATTATTAAACTTAAACAAGATATCGATAAACCAGATTTTGGTAGAGATTAATAATTTTCAATATTACTTACTTTTTTTATCATTAATTTTGCAGTTTTTTGAATTACTCTTATTGTAAAATTAGTTGGCATGATTAATACTTTTTTTTTTGGGCCATAGGCATGGATAAATTTTGATTGATTTAAACATATTCCAACGTGCCCTTTCCAAAAAATGATATCACCCTTTAAAAATTTTTTATTTACTTTTTTTTTACAAAATTTTACTTGGTCTTTTGAGTCTCTTGGAAAAAAAATCCTATTATAATAGAAATATATTTGGATTAAAGCTGAACAATCAATACCCTTAGAAGTTTTTCCTCCCCACAAATACCTGCACCCTAAAAATAATTTGAGAATTTTTATAAAGTTTGTTTCGTGATGATTAATTTTTTTTGTATCATTTATTTTAATCCATTTATTTTTTTCAAATTCAATATAGTTTTTAATTTTCTTTTTAATTGAAATTCCTGAAGCAAAATATAAAAAATTATTAGTTGGTAAAAACTTATTATTAATTTTTTGAAAAATTCTTGATTTCAATTTATAAATCTTATTTGTAGGTTTAAAATTTTGATTAAATTTATTTTTTTTTATAAAACCAACATAATTATCAAAACTTGTTTTAATTTTAATCCAATTATTTTTTTTTGATAAAATTTTAAATTTTTCACCATATAAAATTTGTGAACTTACATCAGAATTTGACGAAGGTTTTGAATAAATATTAGTTACAGAATAATGAAAGAAATTATTTTTCACTTAATTTTAATTTATTTCTCATTATCCAAAGAATGATTAGAGATGGAATAACCATGAGCGCCGTTATAATAAAAAATGTACCCCAATCGCCGTTTAACCAATCTACAAGAGATCCAGAGGAGGATGCCAAAGTAGTTCTCCCAGCTGTTCCAATTGATGCAAGTAGTGCATATTGTGTTGCTGTATAAGCTCTATCAACCAGTAATGAAATAAAGGCAACAAAAGCCACTGTCGCAAATGCTGCAGCGATATCATCAAAAATTACTGCTATTGCAAATAATAATTCTGATTTATCACTCCAAGCCAAAACACTAAATAATAAATTAGTACTAGCCATAATAATACCAGCTAAAAACATTGCTTTTAAAACTCCAGACCTTATTACAAATAATCCACCTAATAGAGTAAATATAACTGTTGTAATCCAACCTAAAGTTTTTGAATAAATAGCAATATCTGACTTGCTAAAACCTATTTCTTTATAAAAAATAATGGACATTCTTCCAAGGAAGGCTTCACCAACTTTAAATAAAAAAACAAATCCCAATATTCCAAGAGCTATTGAAAAACCATTCTTTTTGAAAAAACTTGTTATTGGTCCACTGATGGTTCCACCTATCCATGATATAAATTGAGTAAATGCATTTTTACTTTTAAATCTATTTAAAATTAATTTGTCATTATCTTTTTGTTTACTGTATCTTTCCGAATTTTCAGACTCTTTAACAAACATCAAACCAATATTCATTAAGATCACCAAAATACCTAAAATTAAAAAAGTTAATTGCCAGTAATTTTCGAAACCTTTATTTTGTAAAATTTCAGCAGAAAAAAGTGATAAGACACCACCTAGTTTATACCCTGACCACCATCCCACAACAGCCATAGCAGCTCCCGCAGCCATTGATTTTCCCTCATTTTCTCCAATTTGTTCAATTCTCAAAGCATCAACTGTTATGTCTTGTGTTGCAGATGCAATTGCAATTATTAAACCTACTGTAATTACCAATGCTAAATTTTCTGTAGGGTTAATTATACTCCACATAATGAGTGAAAATAAAATTACGAGCTGCATTAAAACAATCCAGCCTCTTCTATGACCAATTTTTTTTGTTAAAAAGGGTATTTGTATTCTGTCAACTAATGGCGCCCATAAATAATTAAATGCATAAACTCCAAAAATTAATCCAGCCCAACCAATAGTCGATCTACTTAATCCATCTTCTTTTAACCATAAGCTTAAACTGCTACCAATCAAAACCCATGGAAAACCTGAAATTGCACCCAATAGTAAAATCTTTAACATTCTTTTATCAAAATAAATTAAGAACATTTCTGAAAGAGATTGTTTTTTTAATTCAATCATTTTTAATTTCTCCAAAAAGATGGGAGAAATAACACTAGTATAGCAAACAGCTCAAGTCTACCAAGAATCATTCCAAAACTTAAGATCCATTTTGAAATATCTGGTAAAGTTGAAAAATTTCCGTTTGGACCAATTATTGATCCTAAACCTGGCCCAACATTAGAAATTGAAGTTGCAGCACCAGAAATTGAAGTAATAAAATCTAGACCAGTTAAGGATAAAAGAGCTGTTAGACTAAAAAAAATTACTAAATACATATAGATAAAAGATATAATTGAAGCAATAAACTTATTATCAATTGGATTTTGATCATATTTAAGCACAAATACCCCTTTGGGATAAATTATTTTTTTTAGCTGATTAGACACAAACAAATAAAGTATTTGAATTCTAAATATTTTAACTCCACAAGTAGTTGAGCCAGCACAGCCACCAATAAACATCAGACCTAAAAATAATATAAGAGCAAAACTTCCCCATCCATCAAATTGTGCATTAACGTAACCTGTACCAGTTAATATTGAAACAACGTTAAAAAATATTGATCTTAAGTTTAATTCATCAGATTTATTCATTAGTAAATATAGAGATAGAATAACAATACTAAAAATTATAACCCCAAAAAAAAATTTAATTTGAGTATCTCTAATAAAAATTTTTTTATTACCATTAATAAATTTAATGTAAGCTATAAAAGGAATGCTTCCCAATATAATAAATATCATAGAAGATATTTCTATTGAGACACTATCAAAAAAACCAATAGATTCATTGTAGTTAGAAAATCCCCCTGTAGCTATTGTTGTCATTGAGTGAGTTAAGCTATCAAAAAAACCCATCCCAAAAATTTTGTAGGTTATTAAACAAAGCAGGGTTAAAGAGGAATAGATATAAATAAGACGAAGAGCAATTTCCTTTGATTTGGGTAGAATTTTTTCCGATGAATCGTTATTTGAAATTTGAAATAACTGCATTCCCCCAACATTCATTATAGGCATTAAAGTGATTGCCATAATTATAATTCCAATTCCACCTAACCATTGCAGGATTGCTCTCCATAGCAAAATACTTTTAGGCATTTCATTAAGATTTGAGATTATGGTTGATCCAGTAGTTGTAATACCAGACATACTTTCAAAAAAAGCATTAGTGAAAGAAAAATCTAGATCAGAAAAAACGAAAGGCAACGAACCAAATAATGCAACACTAAACCAAGATAAGGAGGTTAATAAAAATGCCTGTTGTAAGGTTAATTTTTTATCATGGTTTAAGTTTGATAAAAAAAACAAAGTTCCAAAAATAATTGTTACAATTGAAGCTCCAAAAAAAGAAGAATCAACTTCTGAATATATAAATTGAATAATTATAGGAACAAACATGAATACTCCTAAAATTATTTGTAAAATTCCAAGTGTAAAAAAAACTGTTTTATAATTTGACATTTTGAAAGGACATTATTTTATGGTAAATAAATTTCAACTCTATAAGAATTAGTAAAATCGTTATAATAATAAGTTGTAATGGTAATTCATGATAAAGAGAGAAAATTTAGATAAAACTAGCGCCTGGCCTTTTGTAGAAGCTAAAAAAATGCTTCGAGAGAGAAAATCTTTTATAAATAAAAAAGGCAAAATTATACTTCAAACAGGATATGGGCCCAGCGGTTTGCCACACATAGGAACTTTTGGTGAAGTTGCGAGAACGTCAATGATGGTAAATGCTCTAAAACAATTAACAGATCTTCCCGTTGAAATTATTACATTTTCTGATGACATGGATGGATTGAGAAAAGTTCCTGAGAATGTGCCAAATCAAAAATTATTAGAAGATAATTTAAATAAACCTTTAACACTGGTCCCTGATCCATTTAAAAAATTTAAAAGTTTTGGTGAGCATAACAATGAAATGTTAAAAAATTTTTTAAATAGTTTTAATTTTGATTATACTTTTAAGAGCTCAACCACTTTATATAAATCTGGATTTTTTAATAAAACATTACAATTAATTTTAGAGAATTATGAAGGCGTAATGAATATTATTTTACCCACTTTAGGTAAAGAAAGACAAAAAACATACTGTCCATTTTTACCTATCTGTCCAAAGACAGGACATGTTCTGGAAATATCAAAACTTGAGATTGATAAAAAAAATTCAAAAATAATTTTTGATAACAAAGGAGAAAAATTAGAAAAAAGTATTTTAGATGGAAATTGTAAACTTCAATGGAAAGTTGATTGGGCAATGCGCTGGTATACGTTGGATGTAGATTTTGAAATGTATGGAAAAGATCTTATTGAAAGTGCAATTTTATCTACTAAAATTATAAAGCTGCTTGGCAAAACTAATCCTTCTGGATTTGCATATGAATTATTTTTAGATGAGAAAGGTGAAAAAATTTCAAAATCTAAAGGAAATGGAATTACTATTGATCAATGGTTAAAGTATGCATCACCTGAAAGTTTATCCTTATACATGTATCAAAATCCAAAGAGAGCTAAAAAATTATATGAAGAAATAGTTCCTAAGGCAGTAGATGAATATTTGGATTATATAGAAAAGTCAAAAAATCAAGATGAGCTTAAATTATTAATGAATCCAGTATGGCATGTTCATAATGGAAATATTCCAAAAGAGAATTTGATTATGTCTTTTTCAATGCTTCTAAATCTTGTTGAAACAAGTAATGCTGACACAAAAGATCTTTTATGGAAATTTGTAAAAAAATATAAACCAAAGATAAATGAAAAAAATCATCCAATCTTCGATAGTTTGGTTGGTTATGCAATAAAATATTTTAATGATGTAATAAAGGTTCAAAAAAAATACAAAATCCCAGATGAAAATGAAAAAAAAGCATTACAAGCTTTAATTCAAACTTTAGAAAAATGTAACGATGAAATGCCTCCTGAAGAAATTCAAACTTTAATTTATTCTACAGGAAAAGAGAATGGTTATTCTGAAAATCTTAGAGATTGGTTTAAATTAATTTATGAAGTTGTATTTGGAGATGAAAATGGTCCTCGAATGGGTTTTTTTATAAGTTTTTTTGGTGTTAAAGAAACAAAAGATCTTATATTAAATAAAATTAAATAATGTTTTTAAATTTAAGATCTTTAATTTTTAAATTAGATCCTGAAACAGCACATAATTTAGCAATTAAATCATTAAAATTTAATTTAGTCCCAAATATTTTAGATGAAAATAAAGACAATCCTTTATTTAAAGCCAAAATGTTTAATAAAGATATAGAAAATCCTATTGGGATCGCAGCGGGATTTGATAAAAATGCTGAAGTTTATAATTCATTATACAAGTTAGGATTTGGTTTTGTTGAGGTGGGCACTATCACACCTTTAAAACAATATGGAAATCCAAAACCTAGAGTTTTTAGGTTGGTTGAAGATGAGGCTTTAATTAACAGACTTGGCTTTAATAATTCTGGTGCAAAGAGCGTTATTAATCGAATTAACTTAAATAAGCCAACTGGTTTACTTGGAATTAACATAGGGCCAAATAAGGACACAGAAAATAGACTTGGTGATTATATTGAATGTTTAAAAACTTTTCATGAAGTAGGAGATTATATTACAATAAATATTTCTTCGCCAAATACAGAAGATCTCAGAAGTTTTCATCAACAAAAAAAGTTAAATGAATTACTAGAGGTAATTAACAAAGAAAAAAAAATTTTAAATTCAAAAATTCCAATAGTTGTTAAAATATCTCCAGATATTGATGATCAAGAAATAAATAAGATTTCTGAAGTTCTTTTAAATAATAATATTGAAGCAATTATTATTTCAAATACTTCTGACTCAACTAGACACAGTTTGGGTAATATTCAAAGACATCAAAAAGGGGGCTTGTCAGGCAAGCCAATCGAAGAAAAATCTACAAAATTAATAAGTAAATTTTATAAAATTCTTAATGGTAGAATTAAAATTATTGGAGTAGGTGGAGTTGATTCAGGAAAAAGCGCATATGAAAAATTTTTAGCTGGGGCCAATTACGTTCAACTTTATACAGGAATGGTCTTTAGAGGCCCAAATATAGTTAACATGATTAAAAAAGAGCTTAAAAAATTATTGTTAAAAGATGGTGTTAAGAATTTCACTGAAATAATAGGAAATAAAAGGGAAACTTAAATCTTATAAACTTGACGCGATCGGTATCTCTCTTTATACACTCGGAGTTATTATGTCAAAAAAATGTGAACTTACAGGAAAAAATCCAATGAAAGGTCATAATGTTAGCCATGCTAACAATAAGACGAAAAGAAGGTTTATACCTAATCTAAAAAAAGTAAAATTCAAAAGTGATCTTTTAAAAAAAAGTCTAAAGTTAACAGTTAGCAATGCCGGAGTAAGATCAGTTGATAAAAAAGGTAGTTTTGACGAATTTTTAAAAACAGTTAAAAATAAAGACTTATCTCCTAGATTAAAAAAGTTAAAAAAAAGTTTACTAATTATATCACCTTTCCAAAAAAAAAAAGTCCAATCTAAAAGGGCTTAATGAAAAGATTATTTTTATTACTCTCATTATTAATGGGAGTTGTTGTCCTAGCTTCTAATTATTTGGTTCAGTTTCCAGTTAATTATTATGGTTTAGAGGAACTATTAACCTATGGAGCATTTAGTTACCCAATTGCTTTTTTAATTACTGATCTTGCCAATAGATCTTATGGCAAATTGATAGCAAGAAAGATTGTTTATATTGGTTTTACAATAGGTATTAGTTTTACCCTTTTATTTTCAACAAATTTTACAGATTTGATATCTGTTAGAATTGCCATTGGTTCAGGTACAGCATTTTTAGTAGCTCAGCTATTAGATGTTCAAATTTTTGATAATCTCAGAAAAAAAGAGTGGTTTATTGCTCCTTTTGCTTCATCAATTATTGGTTCTACAGTTGATACATTTTTATTTTTTTCAATATCCTTTTATGCAACTGGAGTACCTTGGATAACACTTTCATTGGGAGACTTAACAGTTAAGATTTTAGTAGCTCTAATAATGTTAATTCCTTTTAGATTACTTCTTAAAACTTTTAAACCAGTTTAAGATTAATATAAATATTTATAAGATAGTATTTTATAAGCTAATTTTGCGACTAAAAAATTATAAGAATTAAATCCTTTTATTGGAGCTAGTTCGTTTATATCTGCCCCTACAATATTGGAATTTTTTGCTGCAATTTTTATTATATTTAATGTTTCATCCCATAATAATCCACCAGGTTCTGGGGTTCCTGTTGCTGGCATTATACTTGAGTCTAATCCATCTACATCAAAAGTTAAGTATACAGTCTTATTTTTTATAAGTTTTTTAAATTTTTTTAAGTTCCATTTTGATTTATCTTTTGCCCAAAAAATACTGACTCTAGATTTATTTTTTTTGAGAAAAGAGATTTCACTTTTAGAGATATTTCTTATTCCAAATGAAATTATTGATACATTTTTGTAATCTAAGCATCTTCTAATAGCTGAAGCATGAGAGAATTTTTCTCCATTATAACTGTTTCTTAAATCTGCGTGAGCATCAAAATGTAAAAGACAAATTTTTTTATGTTTTTTTACAAAAGGTTTAATACAACCAGGAGTTATTGAATGTTCTCCACCAAAAGTCATAGGAAAAAGTTTTTTTTCCAGGATTTCTTTATTAACTCTTCCTATCTTTTCAATAGCTTTGTTTATATCTTTATCTATTTTAAAAGGTTTCAATGTTTTTA
>CABYGR010000014.1 GCA_902518595.1 uncultured Pelagibacteraceae bacterium
TGTCAAAACTTGCTGAAGCACCTTTTGTGAAAGTTGAAGCCACAAGATTTACAGAAGTGGGTTATGTAGGAAGAGATGTCGAACAAATAGTGAGAGATTTAATTGAGATAGCAATCTCAATGGAAAAAATAAAAAAAAGAAAAGAAGTTTACGCAAAAGCACAAAAATTAGCAGAAGAAAAAGTTTTAGATGCATTAGTGGGTAAAAAAGCAAGCTTAGCTACAAGGGAAAGTTTTAGAAAAAGACTTAGAAATGGCGATCTAGATGATAATGAAATAGAGATTACTGTAAATGACGCTGGTTCCGGCGGTGCTTCTTTTGAGATACCTGGAATGCCTGGAGCTAATGTAGGTATGATCAATATTGGAGAAATGATTGGAAAATCAATGGGAAATAAAGAGAGAAAAAAGAAAATGAACGTAAAAGAATCTCACGAAATTTTAATCAATGACGAATCTGATAAATTAATTGAACAAGATAAGATTATTAAAGCAGCTAAACTTTCAACTGAAAATAATGGGATAGTTTTCTTAGATGAAATAGATAAAATTTCAGCAAGAACTGATAGAGTTGGTGGGGATGTTTCAAGAGAAGGTGTACAAAGGGATTTATTACCGTTGATAGAGGGAACAACTGTAAACACAAAACATGGTCCAATTAAAACTGACCACATATTATTTATTGCATCTGGTGCGTTTCAACTTGCTAAACCATCTGATTTACTTCCAGAACTTCAAGGAAGATTACCGATAAGAGTAGAATTAGAGGCTTTAACTAGTGAAGACTTTAAAAGAATTCTAAGGGAACCAGATTTTAGTTTGATTAAACAATATGTTGCATTATTAAAAACTGAAAATGTCGATTTAGAATTTACAGATGATGGAATTGATGCAATTGCTAATATTGCATCAGAGGTTAATTCAACAGTCGAGAATATTGGTGCAAGAAGACTACATACTATTATAGAAAAAATATTAGATGAGATTAGTTTTACAGCAACTGACCGATCAGGTGAAAAAATATCAATCAACAAAGATTATATTAATAAGAATCTAGATAATTTAATTAAAGATACAGATTTATCTAAATTTATACTTTAAAAATTTATAAATAACCTAACTCACTCATTTCATCTTTTAACTGACTTTCAATCTTTTCTTTTAAAATTTCATTTAACATTTGTTTTTTATTATCTTTGGGACCATATTTAAAAAAAGTTTTTTCAACATTGCCAGCGTGTTTTGCTTTTTCAGGAAAATTTTTTTCCTTTTCTAATCTCTGCACATAATCAAAACTAGTTGTTTTTAATATATTTTTCATCTTTAGTTTATCTAATATATATTTTTGATTAATTAAATTATGAATAAAATCTAAAATTTTAATAAAAACTTGTTCTGTATTTTTAGTTAAGTCTTCATATTTAATAAGTAAGTATCTTTCTCTTTTTTTTAAAACTTTCCATGAATTATAGTGCATAGACCAAGTTGTAAGATGTGTTATTATCCTGTTTACAGATTTTCTATCATTTATGTCTCCCCCTAAATTAGTATAATTAAATAAACGAGATACAGAATCCTCAATAGTTGTATTGAAATGATTTGCAGCAGAGATTACGACATTTCTAGGATCTCTTACAATATAAATTACCCCTAAAGTATTTTTATAATTTGTAAAACCCGACATAAGACTACTATGAGTTTTAACAAACTGTAAAGACTCTTTTGTATTAAATAGTTCTTGTGCTTTAACATAATTTTCTAATACTTGTTTTTCATCACTTAAATTTACCCCAATTTTTTTAAACAAAGAGTAGTGAGGAAACTGTTTTATAGTATTCAAAACTTCAAAATTAAAAATACCGTCATTAGTAAAAAAATACGATGATAAAAGAGATCTTAGAAAAGTGTTTCCACTCTTGGGATATGATGCTAACCAAATAAACATTAGATTATATTAGCATTTAAAAAAAATTTAAGTGTATTTTTTTTTTAAAAAAATATAAATAGCTCCACTTCCACCATCCGCAATGGATGCGTCTTTAATATCATAAATCTTTTTCATCAATTCTGTATTATTTTTAATAAATTCTGGTACAGAATATTTTAAAATACTTAAATCTTTTGAAATATACGGATCTTTTTCATTATTTGAATGAATTCCTTTGCCAGTTACAACTATCAATTTTGAAACCCCTTCTTCATAAGAAGAGTCAATAAATTTCTCCATTATTTTGTTAGCTTCATCAAGAGTATAACCATGTAAATCTATATTTTTTATTTTTAGATTTTTTTTAGTAGATTTTAAATCTTTGTTAGGAAGTCTTTCATTCTTTAAAAGAAACTCTTCCCAGTCTTTTTGATCTTTTTCTGAAATTTTACTGTTCAATTAAGTAAGAGTATTAACTAATTGCCAATTTGGGTTTAAAGATTTTGTATCTCTTGAAAAAACCCAAGTATCATAAATTTTTTTAATTTTTTCTTTGTCACCTGAAATTATTTTTTTTTCTTTATCTTTAATACAGGTAATAATTTCACTTACAAAATCTACAGTTACATTTAAAATATTATCCACTTTCTTATGTTCTTTAATTTCTGCTGAATTTATCCCGATGAAAGTAATTTCTGCATAATGTCCTCTTTTATTTCTTTCTTTTAAAGCTTCATTAAATTGATCAAATATTTTTTTACTTAAAAGAGGTTTGCTAGTTGTAAGTTTATTATCATTATCACTGAAATCAGTAATAATAGTTTCGTAGGCAATTTTTGCCCCCTTTAAAAATTCTTGTTGTGCTTTTTCGTCAAAATTATCTTTTTTTACAACTTTGTTTTCTTTTTGGGTATTGTTTAATACTTTTTCAAATTGTGAAGGGGCTTTACCCTCAAAACCTGTTCGCTTTCCTAAAATACCTCTTAATCTTAAGAAGATAAATCCTGCGATCATAGCAAGTAAAATTATATCTATATATTCAAAACTGTGATTCATTCATTTAATGTAATTACTATGTTGATTAATTTCAACTAACAATTACATTAAAGTACAATGAGTCCTATTTTACTATCTATTATTTTATTTCCAATTTTAGAAATCTATCTTTTTATTAAGATTGGTTCACAAATAGGCGCTTTTAATACGATTTTACTAGTCTTTGTAACTGCAATAATTGGTGTGTATTATGCAAAATATGAGGGTCTTAATACCCTTAAGTCTGGTTTTTTGCAGATTGTTAAAAATGAGGTTCCTGCTTATGAGATTATATCTGGAGCTGCAATAGCTTTTGCAGCAATACTTTTAATAGTCCCAGGATTTGCTACAGATTTTTTGGGATTTTTAATTATTTTTCCTATAACTAGAAAACTTATATTTGGGAATATTTCAAATAAAATAAAAAAGAAAGAAACAAAAAAAAATAATTTTATTGATGGAGAATTTGAAGATTTAGATGATGACAATGACAGAAAAATTTAAAATACTTACAAAATATATAAAAGATCTATCGAGTGAAACTCCCGATATTGAAACTTTTTTGTTTGTAAAAGACAACATATCTAAATATCAATTGAATATTGATATCACCTCTAAAGCAATTAAAGATAAACTTATCGAAGTTAATACAACTTTAAAATTTGAAGACAAAGAACCAAATGACAAAAAGTCTTATTATGAAATAGTTTATGCAACAATTATAAGAGTCAATGATGAGATAAAAGAAAAAAAAGATTTAGAAAAAATTATTTTGTGTGATGTTCCTACCGCAATTTATCCTGATTTAGAAAAGTTGTTTTTAAATTTAATTCATAATTCTGGGCATCCTGGAATAAAGTTAGAAAAAAAAATAGACTTTAATAAATTATACAACGAAAGATTTAACTAAAATAATTTTTTTTTAGATTCTTTTTTAAAAATTCATTATGTTTCTTAATTTCTTTTTCAGAAATTTGAACTACTTTTTTAAAATATAAGATCTTCTCACTCATTAAAGAATTGGACTTTTCATCTTGATTTTGAAAATTTAAAGTGGGCTCTTTTTGATCAATTAGATTAATATAAACTTTAGCTAATAAATCACAGTCAATTAGTGCTGAATGTTGTGCTCTTTTAGAGTTATCTATTCTGTATCTTTTACAAAGTGAGTCCAAACTTACCGAAGAACCAGGAAATTTAGCTCTTGCTAAAACTAAAGTATCAACTACTTCATTATCAATTTTATTTTTTTCAATTAATTTGAGTTCATGATTTAAATGAGATAAGTCAAATTCTGCATTGTGAATTATAAGTCTTTTCCCCTTAATAAAACTTAAAAAATCATCGACTATCTCACTAAATTTTTTTTTGTTAGATAAAAAATTATCTGTATAACCATGAATTTCTAGAGCTTTTTCAGATACTTTTCTTTCAGGATTTAAATAACAATGAAATTTATTTTTAGTTGGGATTAAATTTTCCAATTCTATACAACCAATTTCAACAATTTTATGTCCTTCTTTAACTGATATTCCTGTTGTTTCTGTGTCTAAAACTATCTCTTTCATTTAAATAATTTCTTTTAAAATCTTTTTTATACCAAGTTTAACAGATTTTTCCGTAAATTTGTTTTTAATCGTAAATTGAGATTTTTTCTTTTTATAATCTAGTGATAATTGAATTTTTTTAAATCTATTTAAAATTTTCTGGTTATGATTTTTTCTACTTTTTAATCTTTTTGAAATATCAATTTTTTTTGAGTCGACAAAAATCATTATATCATTTTTTTTATTTATTTTATTTTCTAATAATAAAGGAATATCTAAAACAACGATTTTTTTGTTTTTATTTTTATTCAAAAACAACCTTAATTTTTTTTGAATTTTTTGATGAACAATTTTTTCAATTTTTTTAAGGTTAAATCTATTAGCGAGTATTGCATTAGAAATTTGTTTTTTATCTATAGGAAATGAAATGATATATTTTGGTAATTTTTTTTTGAGTTTATTGAATATTTTTTTATCTTTCTTGTATAATTTAGAAACTTCATGATCAGCACAAAACACGGGATAACCAAATTTTTTAGCTACAAAACTTTTGCCTGATCCTATGTCTCCTAAAATTCCAATTTTTATCATTAATCCAACAATTTAATTATTTCCTCATTTATCTCTGGACTTATTCCATGCCACAACTTGAATGCTGATAAAGCCTGATAAATAAACATTAATTTACCATTTTCGGACTGATTACCTAATTGTTTTCCGATTTTTAAAAAGTTAGTTTCTTTTGGATTATAAATTACATCAAAAAATAATTTATTTTTCCCAACTTTCGTGAAATCTAATTTTATATTGTCATTTTTATTTAAACCAATACTGGTGGCATTTATAATTACATCAAATTGAGGAATTTCTCCCCAGTCAATAATCTTTAAATTTTTAAAAAATTTTTTTAAATTTTCAGCATTTTGTTTAGTTCTGTTAGTAATAGTAATTCCGGCCACACCCATTTTATTTAAAGCAAAAACTAACGATGAAACTACTCCACCAGCTCCTAAAATAAAAATTTTTTTGTTCTGTATTTCAAAATTTAATTTTTTGATTGCAAGTTGGAAACCATTAATATCTGTGTTATGCCCAATTAAATTATTATTTTCCAAAAAAATTGTATTTACAGACTGTGTTTTTTCTGCCTCATGACTCATTCTATCTAGATAGGGGATAACTGCTTTTTTAAAGGGAACCGTCACATTAATTCCAGCTATTTTTTTATTTTTAATTTCTAAAATTAAATGTTCTAACTCATTTTCATTTAATTTTTTTTTATCATAAATTGCATCAATATTATTAATTTTAATCCAATAATTGTGCAATTTCGGAGAAAGTGAATGTTCTATTGGGTTTCCTATAACTAAAAATTTTTTCACTTCAATCCCCTTAGGTATTCTTGAATTTTTTTTATTGGTAATCCCATTATTGTATTCTCATCTCCATCTATTTGTGAAAACAATTTTTTACCTTCTCCTTCAATTTGATAAACATTATATGCATAAAGAGCCTCATCAGATATTTTTGATAGATATTCTTTCAATTCTTCATCAGAAAAATTTTTCATTTTTAATTTCGCTTTATCAGTATAATTCCACATCATTTGACCATTTTTAGATATACAAACTGAACTAATCAAAAAATGATTTTTCCCATTAAGTTTTTTTAATATTAACATTGCCTGATCTCTACTTTCTGGCTTTGATATTAATTCTCCATTTAAATCTATGACACTGTCAGCTCCTATAACTATTTGGTCTTTTTTTTTTAAGCTAACCTTATTAGCCTTAAGTTCGGCTAAATTTTTTGAAATGATTTCTGGTGATGCTCTCTCTTTTTGTAAACTTTCTTTAACAGACTCTTCATCGACATTTGAAGGTTCAACATTACAAATTATATCATTCTTTTCTAAAATTTCTTTTCTTACTTTGCTTTTAGAGGCAAGAATTATGTTATTTAGCATTGTTAAGATAAATTTCGTGTATTTTAATTATAGATGCAGCCGTTTCCTCCACAGATTTTCTAGTAACATCTATTAATGGCCACTTATACTTTTGAAAAGTTTTTTTCGCATTTGAAACTTCTTTTTTAATATCTTCTAAATTTGTATAATTAATACTATCTGTCTCTTTTAAGGAGTTCATTCTATTTTTTCTTAAATCTACTAATCTTTCTGGTTCAGAACTTAAACCAACTACACAGGTTAATTTTGGATTTCGTTTTAGTTTTTCTGGTAAAGAGTTTTCATTTACTAATGGTATATTTGAGGTTTTAAATCCTTTATTCGCCAAATAAATAGAGGTTGGTGTTTTGCTGGTTCTGCTTACACCGACAAGTATAATATCTGACCTGTCTATTTCATTAATTAAATTTCCATCATCATGGTTCATTGTAAATTGAATCGCCTCTATTCTGTCATAGTATTCTTCATTAAGTGTGTGTTGACCACTTGGTTCATGGGATGCCTTTTGATTAAGTATTTTAGAGAAATTTACAATTAAATTCCCAAGAACTCCGAAACAAGGAATTTTTTTTTTATCACTTACGTTGGCTAAATATTTAGCTAAATTGTTGTCTACAATTGTGTAAAGAATTACTGAATTTTCATTTTTTTCTGCATCTTCAAAAATTTTAAGAATTTGATTTTCAGTCCTTGTGAAAGAGTAAGAGTGAACCTTATATATAATGTTTTTAAATTGAGCTTTTAAAGCTAGAAAAATTCGTTCAAGCGTTTCTCCGGTCGAGTCAGATATTAGATATATTTGATATGTATTACTCATGAATAAATTGTTAATAAATTTGTATTATTTTAATAAAATTACTCAATTTAAATATTGGTTAATAATCATTGTAAAATAAGGGTTTTGTTCACATTAACAAACATATGAATAAAATTATACAATATATTGAATAAATATTTAAAAAGCTTCAATTTAAACAATTTAAACAATTAATAATTGTTATTAAGTTGTTAATAAAATGTTAAAAAATACTTATCATCAATATTCACAATACATAATACTAATACAATAAATATATACTATTTTAATATGACACCACTTCATCAAGTAATAATAAATAAAGATACAAAAATAAATCCGATTTGGATAATGAGACAAGCTGGAAGATACTTACCTGAATTTAGAGAAATAAGAAAACAAAATCCAAATTTTATAAATTTATGTTTAAATGAAAATTTATCATCAGAAATAACTTTACAACCTTTAAAAAGATTTGCTTTCGACGCTGCTATAATTTTTTCAGATATTTTAATGTTGCCATATGGCTTAAATCAAAAAGTTGAATTTGAAAAAGGTTTTGGACCTAAATTGGGTGAAGTTAATATTGATGAAATGTCAAAATTAGATGAAGTTGATTTTGTTCAAAAAATTCATCCAGTTTATAAGGCAATTAAAAAAGTAAGCACAAACGAAATAATAAATAACAAGAATACAATAGGATTTGTTGGTGCCCCCTGGACTTTACTAGTTTATATTATCAATCAACAATCTCCTAAAAAGAAATTAAAGGAAGATTTTTTTAAAAATGATTTTTTAATAAATAGAATTTTATTAATTTTGGAAAAATTTTTAAAAATACATATTAAAAATCAAATTGATAATGGCGCAAATGTAATACAAATATTTGATAGTTGGGCGGGTTTGTTAGAAGAGAGAGACCTTCCAAATTATGTTTATTCACCCACCCTAACATTAGTGAATTATGTTAAATCTTTAAACATTCCTGTAATTTGTTTCCCTAGAGAAATTAAAAACTATAAAGAATTTTGTGAAATTGTTAAACCAGATGTAGTGAGTATTGACTACAATGTTGACCCAAGAAAAATTTTAAATCATATAAAAATTCCAATTCAGGGTGGACTTGATCCCAAAATACTTCTTTCGGACAAAGAAAACCTAAAAAAAGAAGCAATAAAATATTTAGATATTTTTAAGGATCATCCTTATATTTTTAATTTGGGACATGGTGTTTTGCCAGAGACAGATCCCAATATGATGGATTATCTAGTTAAAACAGTAAAAGATTATTAATATGGATCAAAATTACAAACATCCAAAAAGAAAAACTAAAGTTGTATTTGTTCAGCTCGGGTCACCTTCTGAACCAACAACCAAAGCATTGAGAAAATATCTTAGAAAGTTTTTGGGGGATCCAAGAGTAGTTGACATTAATCCGTGGCTTTGGAAAATAATTTTAAATTTTTTTGTACTACCTTTCAGACCAAAAAAGTCCGCAAAACTATATGCGAGAATCTGGGACGGCAAAAGTTTTCCATTAATTACCAACACGAGAGATTTCACAAAAAATGTGGAGAAAGAATTAAAAGAAATTGATCCTGAGAGTTATGTTGAAGTAAATCATGCTTTTCTTTTATCGCCCCCATATGTACATGAGGTTTATGATAGTTGGGAGGATGATTTAAAAAAAGGAATTGGCGCTACTAAGCTTCTTGTTATACCAATGTTTCCTCAGTACTCTGAAAGCACAATAGCTTCAGGTATAGATGCACTAGCAAAAGAATTGTCAAAGAGAGTAAAAATACCAACTTTTGAAGTTATCACAAATTTTCACAGAACCCATGCATTTATTGATAATTCTGTGAATCAAGTTGACTCAAAATTAAACGATTTAATTAAACAAGGTAAGAAAATTGACAATTTAATAATAACCTTTCATGGAATGCAAAAAAGACGAATTGTAAATAAAGGGGATGATTATTATAGACATTGTTATGAAACATTTTGTCTTATTACTAATAATCTTAAAAATATTAAGCCCGAGCAATGCATGATGAGTTTTCAAAGTCGTTTTGGGTCTGAGGAATGGATAACGCCCTATACTGAAGATGTAGTTAAAAAATTAATTTCTGAAGGAAAGAAAGAAATAGTAATATACTCTCCTAGTTTTGTAGCAGACTGTCTTGAAACTACAGACGAATTAGGCCACGAACTTGTAAATGATGCAAAAGAATGGGGTGGAAATATTTACCCAGTTGAATGTCTTAATACTAATAAAAATTGGTGCAAAGATTTTGCACATTATACCTTTGTACAAGCAGAGGGCTCTGCACAAGACAAGGAAGATATAGAATATAAGGTTGAAGATAAATATTATCAAAAAATGCCCCAACAGGTAATGAGCAAAAAATAATATCAATAAAAAATGATTGGTTCTTTAATAATCTATTCAAGTACTGATGGTCACACAAAAACTATCTGTAAACGGATAATAGATTTTCTAAAAGATGGAAATAAAGCAAAGCTTGTATCTTTGGATGAGGCAAAAGATTTAAATTTATCTGAATTTGATAAGATTATAATAGGAGCCAGTATAAGATATGGCAAACATTCCGAAGAGTTATATAAATTTATTGAGTTAAATAAAAATATATTAGATGAAAAAGAAAGTGTTTTTTTTTCAGTTAATGTGGTGGCAAGAAAACCAGAAAAAAATACACCTGATAAAAACCCTTATATTAAAAATTTTTTAAAGATTTCCAAATGGAAGCCAAAGAAGATAGGAGTATTTGCTGGAAAAGTTGATTATCCCAATTATAATTTTTTTGACAAATATATAATTAAACTAATTATGTTTATTACCTCAGGTCCAATAGACACATCTCAATCTTATGAATTTACTGATTGGTCAAAGGTTGAAGATTTTGCAAAAGAAATAGATTGAAATTTCTAAATATGATCAAAAAAGCTTGATTTTAAGGGCTTTTTAATTTTCAATGAACAGTCTTGTAATAGTTTCTGGAGCATATATATTATATCTATCTATTTAGTCCTTACAAATTTAAACCATGAACATCCAAGAGTTAAAACTAAAAACATCTGAACAACTTATTACGCAAGCGGAAGAGCTTGGTATTGAAAATGCAAGCACACTGAGGAAACAAGAAATACTTTTTGCTATATTAAAAAAAGTTGCAGAAAAAGAGGAAATTACTGGGGCAGGAGTTTTACAATTATTACAAGATGGTTTTGGTTTTTTAAGAGCAATGGAATCTAATTATCTACCAGGCCCAGATGATATTTATGTAAGCCCAAGTCAGATAAGAAAATTTGGATTAAGAACTGGGGACACAGTTGAAGGACCGGTTAGAGCCCCTAAAGAAGGAGAGAGATATTTTGCATTACTGCAAGTTAGTAAAATAAATTTTGAAGAACCAGAAAAAGCTAGACACAAAATAGCATTTGATAACCTTACTCCTCTTTATCCAGATAAACAGCTGGTTATGGAAGTAGAAACTACAAAAGTAGAGAAAAAAGCAGACTTGACTCCAAGATTGATTGATCTTGTTAGTCCTATAGGAAAAGGACAAAGATCAATTATTATTTCCCCACCAAAAGCAGGAAAAACAATGATTTTACAAAGTATTGCTAACTCAATTGCAAAAAATTATCCTGAATGTTATTTGATGGTTTTATTAATTGATGAACGTCCTGAAGAGGTAACTGACATGCAAAGAACTGTTAAAGGAGAAGTAATTAGTTCTACTTTTGATGAGCCCGCACAAAGACATGTGGCTGTTGCTGAAATGGTAATTGAGAAAGCTAAAAGACTTACTGAGCATAAAAAAGATGTGGTCATTTTATTAGACTCTATAACTAGACTTGGAAGAGCCTATAATGCCGTTATTCCTAGTTCAGGTAAAGTTTTAACTGGAGGCGTAGATGCTAATGCTCTTCAAAGACCAAAAAGATTTTTTGGTGCTGCTAGAAATATAGAAGAAGGTGGATCATTAACAATAATTTCAACAGCCTTAATAGATACAGGAAGTAGAATGGATGAAGTAATTTTTGAAGAATTTAAGGGAACTGGAAATAGTGAGACTGTTCTTGATAGAAAAATTGCAGATAAAAGGATTTATCCAGCTATTGATATTACTAAATCAGGAACAAGAAGAGAAGAATTGTTGTTTGATAAAAATGATTTACAAAAAATGAATGTTCTTAGAAGAATAATTGCTCCAATGGGAACTATGGATGCTATAGAATTTATTAACTCAAAATTAAAAGATACGAAAAATAATGCTGAGTTTTTTAATTCAATGAATAAACCAGCTTAAATATAGTTAAGTTTTTTTAACTCATCCAAATATTTATTTTCAATTTTTCTAATTAATTCTGGAGGTAAAATTTTTTCCCATTCTTTATTTTCACCTTTTCTAAAAAAATTTACATTTTTTTCTTTTTCTTTAAAGCCAATTTTATTTTCTAATTTAGATAGATTATGAAATGAGCAAATTTCAATTGTATTTTTAATTTTATCTTCATTTATTTCAAATTTATTTCCAAGAAATTGATTTATAAAAATTAATATTTTTTTAAAGGTACTATAAGTATCTTGATTAAGATCCTCATATTTTATTAATAATTTTGGAAAAGTACAATTCAACCACGATTGTAAATGAATTTTCCAAGACATTCTAGCCTCTGGGTAGCCACCATCATTTATGCCGATACGATTTTCCATTAAAAGTAAATCTACTGATTTTTCAAAAGATATGTCAGAATGATGTGCATAAGATACAGCTATAGATCTTGGGTCTCTAACAATATGTATAGCACCCGCTGTATTCTCTTTATCAGTAAATTCATATCCGTTAGTTGAACCAAAAAAATTATGAGTCTTAACAAAATTAAGTTTATTATTTTCATTAATTTTTTTTTGAGCAGATAAAAAATACTTAAATAATTGCATACGATCTTTTTTTAAAAGATCTTCATCTATAATATTATTAAAAGAACTTTTTTTTGGAAAACTTCGTATCCCTCTCATCTTTGAAAATACATCTTCATTTTCATTGTTAAGGTAACTTGATAATAAAGCTCTTACAAACGTGTTCCCACTTTTAGGGTAAGAAGCAAGCCATAAAATCATAAAAAAATTATACTATTAAGTTTAATTGAAAGATATAATATCAATAAAATGACAATATATGCTCTTTCTTCAGGCCCTGGAATTTCAGGGGTTGCAATTGTAAGAGTTTCTGGTCCTTCAGCTTCTGAAGTCATTAGATTGCTAACAGGAAAGGAGATTCCGAAGCCTAGAATGGCAAGTCTAAGAAAAATAAACAATATCAACACTTCTGAGCTAATTGATGAAGGTATAATTATCTGGTTTCCTGGACCTGAGAGCTACACAGGGGAAGATATGGCTGAAATTCATGTTCATGGTAGTAAAGCTGTTGTGTCAGCTCTCCAAAACGAGATATCTAAGATTAAAAGTTGCAGATTAGCCGAACCAGGAGAATTTACAAAGGTTGCTTTTCAAAATGGGAAAATAAATTTACTTAAAGCTGAGAGTATAGCAGACCTGATATCTGCTGAAACTGAAATTCAAAGATTACAAGCTGTAAAAATCATGAGAGGAAAATCTTCAGAGAAATTTAATGAGTTAAGAGAAAAATTATTGAAAATTTTATCATTTGTTGAGGCTAAAATAGATTTTCCTGATGAAGATTTACCAGAAGATAATTTAAAAAAAATAAAACAAGAGTCTGCAGATGTATTAAATGAGATTAATAAAATATTAAATGATCAAAAAGTTGGAGAGATAATCCGTGAAGGTTTTAAAATTGCAATCGTAGGACCAACTAATGCAGGCAAATCAAGTTTATTAAATAATTTATCTAACAGAGAGGTTGCTATAGTTTCTGAGATAGCTGGCACAACGAGAGATGTTGTTGAAACCCATCTAAATATAGATGGGTATCCTGTTATTATTTCTGACACAGCCGGTATAAGAGAGTCAAAAGACGAAATCGAAAAAAAGGGAATAAGATTATCTCTAAAAAAAGCTGAAAATGCTGACCTAAAATTAGTAGTAGTTGATGCTAAAAGTATTGATTTAAGTGGTTTTTTGAATGATTTGTTAAAAAATGATGCAATTCTTGTTGTTAATAAATCTGACCTAATAAAAGATAAGTTAGACCTAGAAATTCTTAAACTTAATCACGTTTTAATTTCATTAAAAGACAACTCAAACATTGATGAGTTGATCAGAAAAATTAAAAATTATTTAAGAGATAAATTCATAACTGAGGAAGATATTTTAATCACTCGAGAAAGACATAGACAACATTTGGTTCAGTGCGTAGATCATCTGAAAAACTTTTTGGATAAAAATAGTAAAAAAGATTTTGATAAAGCAGCTGAAGATTTAAGGTTAGCAACTAGACATTTGGGTATGATTGTCGGAAAAGTTGATGTAGAGGAGATATTAGGCAGTATTTTCAACGATTTTTGCATTGGGAAATAAAAGCAATTTTGCTGTATTTTTGGGCCCTTTTTTTCTATTTTCGTTGGTAAATATAGCTTATTTAAGAAAAAAAACTGAAATCTTGTAAATATTCTAATCGAATATAAATTTAGATCATGAAAAAAGATTTATCATATGATGTGGTAGTAATTGGTGGGGGTCATGCAGGATGTGAGGCAGCAGCTGCATCAGCTCGACTTGGAATTAACACTGCCCTATTTACTCACAATAAAAATACCATAGGAGAAATGTCATGTAATCCTGCTATTGGTGGTTTAGGTAAAGGTCATTTGGTAAGAGAAATTGATGCTCTAGATGGGGTTATGGGTGAGGTTGCCGATAAGTCTGGAATACAGTTTAGACTGTTAAATAGAAGTAGAGGTCCAGCGGTAAGAGGACCACGAACTCAATCTGATAGATCATTATATCGAAAATTTATGCAAGAAAAACTTGTAAACTACTGTAATTTAAGCATTTTTTCTGATCCTGTAATTAAGTTTATTTTTAATAATAATGAAATAAATGGATTTTTAACATTAAAAGGTAATAAAGTAAGTTGTAACAAGTTAATACTTACAACTGGTACATTTTTAAACGGCTTGATACATATTGGTGATGAAAGAACTCCTGCTGGTAGATTTAATGAAAAGCCAAGCACTGGTTTAAGTGAACAGTTAGAGAAGTATAATTTTAAAATAGGCAGACTAAAAACTGGGACACCACCAAGGTTAGATTCTAGAACTATTAATTTTGAAAAATTGGAAAAACAATTTGCAGATGATGATCCTTATTTTTTTTCTTTCTTAACAAAAAAAAGTTTAAACAAACAAGTATCGTGCTCTATGACCTATACCAATGAAAAGGTTCATAAGATTATAGAAAAGAATTTATCTAAAAGTGCAATGTACTCTGGTAGCATTCAAGGTGTTGGTCCAAGATATTGTCCCTCAATAGAAGATAAGATAGTAAAATTTGCCGATAAGACTAGACATCAGATATTTTTAGAGCCAGAGGGCCTGAATGATAACACAATCTACCCAAATGGCATATCAACATCTCTACCTGAAGTTGTACAGCATGAAATAATCAACAATATCAATGGTTTAGAAAATGTTAAAGTGATTAGGCCAGGATATGCTATAGAATATGATTACATAGACCCTAGAGAACTCTTTTTAACATTGGAGACTAAGAAAATAAAGAATCTATACCTTGCAGGTCAAATTAATGGAACCACAGGATACGAAGAGGCTGCAGCCCAAGGTCTTATAGCTGGGATTAATGCTGCCCTCTCACTTAAAAAAATGGAGCCTTTTATCCTTGATAGATCAGATGCTTATATTGGAGTAATGATTGATGATTTAGTAACTAAGGGTGTTGCTGAGCCCTACAGAATGTTTACATCTAGAGCTGAATATAGATTAAGTCTTAGATCAGATAATGCTGACTTAAGACTTACTCACAAAGGAATTAATATTGGTTTAATTTCAGATAATAGAAAAAAGGTATTTGAAGATAAATTTCTAAAATTGAGCAAAATATCATTGCAGATGTCTAATTTAAATATTTCTCCCTCTAAAGCTTCGAAATTTGGAATTAAAATTGCTAAAGATGGTGTTTTTAGAACAGCTGAAGAAATATTAACTCAAAAAGACGTTTATATGCGTAAAATTAGAGATATTTGGCCTGAAATTCATAATTATGGCCCAGAAATCGATGAGCAAGTAGAAATCAATTCACATTACCGTGGATATTTGAAAAAACAAAAGGCTGATATCTTAGCTTTTAAAAGAGATGAAAATTTAGTTATACCAGAAAATATTGATTATGAGCAGTTTTCAGGGCTTTCTAACGAAGTTAAGGCAAAATTTAAGAAAATTAAGCCTAAAACTATGGGTCAGGCACTTAGAATAGATGGAATAACTCCGGCAGCAGTATATATTTTGTTGTCACACGTCAAAAGAAAGTCTATTAAGCATATAGCTTAATGGATAAAGAAATAATAAATTCTTACTCAAAACTTAATAGCTTAAATGTTTCACGTGAAACATATTTAGATTTTGAGAGCTATATTTCAATGATTATTAAAAAAAATAAAGAAATTAACATAATTAGTGAAAAAAACGCACAAAATAACATAATTAGACGACGTCATATAATTGATTCAGCGCAAATAATTGATTTTATTGATTTAAATAGTAATACAACCACTGATTTAGGCTCAGGTGGTGGTATGCCTGGAATTATAGTAGCAATAATACTTAAAAGTTTAAAAAAAGATATGAAAGTTCAATTATATGAGAAAAGCTATCATAAAAGTAATTTTTTAAGAGAAGTATCAAAGAAACTGGATTTAAAAACAGAAATATTTCAAAAAAATATTTTTGAAGTGAAAAATTTAAAGACAGGCACGATTATGTCGAGAGCATTTAAACCTATCCCAATAGTTTTAGATTTGGTTTATGAAAATTTTTCTAAATATAAAAATGTAATTTTTTTTGTGGGAAGAAATGGAAAAAAAATTTTTAAAAACTCTCTTAAGAATTGGGAATTAGATTATACGGAAAGGAAAAGTTTAACTAGTAATGATTCATTTTTATTGAATATCAATAAAATTAAAAAAAAGAATAATAAAATTATCAAAAAAAATTAAATGGAAATTATTTCTATTATAAATCAAAAGGGTGGAGTCGGAAAAACAACTACCGTGATTAATCTTGCAGCTGGATTGTCTCAACAAGATAAAAAAATTTTAGTTATAGATTTAGATCCACAAGGTAATGCTACTACTGGTCTTGGATTATCTAATGTAGAAGAATCTAGCAATACAGTTTATGGAGCATTAAATGGAACTAAAGAAATTTTTGAAGTAATTAAAAATACAAAGTTCAAGAATTTAGATATTATTACTTCTAACGTAGACCTGTCAGGCTTAGAGGTTGAAACAGCTGATGATGCTAATAGGGCCTTTATTTTAAAAGCAAAATTAACTGCGTATTTAAACAGTTCTAAGGGATTTTATGATTATGTACTAATCGATTGCCCCCCCTCGCTGAGTTTATTAACTGTAATGGCTCTTGTAGCATCAAACTCACTTTTAGTGCCTCTTCAAACAGAATTTTTTGCTCTAGAAGGTTTAACTCAGTTGATGAAAACAATTGAGAGAATAAAAATTAGTCTAAACCCAGATTTAGGTATTAGAGGAATACTTTTAACGATGTATGATAAGAGAAATAAATTATCATCGCAAGTTGAGAAAGAAGCAAGAGATTATTTTAACAAAAAAGTTTATTCAACTGTGATCCCTAGAAATGTTAGGTTGTCAGAAGCACCTTCTCATGGAATGCCAGTCTTAATTTATGATAAATCATGCCCTGGAAGTAAATCATACTTTAACTTTACAGATGAATTTATAAATCAAGAAACAACTATGGGGAGTGCTGCTTAATGGATACAAATAAGATAAAAAAAGGATTAGGTAGAGGATTATCATCTTTAATAGGTGAGACCAAAGTTGAAACAAAAAAAAATGAATTATCAATTAGTGATTTAATACCAAATAAATATCAGCCTAGAAAAATATTTGATGAAGACAATTTAATAGATCTTACAAACTCAATTAAAGAAAGAGGAATAATACAACCAATTATAGTAAGAAAATCTGATAATGATAAATCTAAATTTGAAATAATAGCAGGTGAAAGAAGATGGCTAGCAGCTCAAAAAGCCGGTCTCCATAATGTTCCTGTTGTTGTTACTGAGGCTGATGATCTAAAATCTTTGGAATTTGCGCTTGTTGAAAACGTTCAAAGACATGATTTAAATCCTTTAGAGGAGGCTCAAGGATATAAACGTTTAATTGAAGAATTTTCTTATGATCAAGAAAAAGTCTCAAAATTTATTGGTAAGAGCAGAAGTCATATTACAAACAGTTTAAGAATTCTTACGTTACCAAATGATGTAATTGAATTAATTGAAAAGAAAAAACTTACATCTGGACATGCAAAAATTTTAGTTGGTTTAGATAATGCAAGTTTTTTAGCTAATAAAATCGTTGAAAAAAAACTATCTGTTAGACAAGCAGAGAGCATAGTCAGAGTTTTTAAAAACAAAAGACCAAAGTTAAACAGTGTTAGAGATGCAAATACTATAGATTTAGAAAAATCTATCTCTGAAAAAATAGGTTTAAATGTAGTTATTAAAAATAACAAAAGAAACAAGGGAACAATTACTTTTTCTTATAAAGAATTAGATCAATTAAATAAAATAATTGAAATTATTAAAGCTAATTATTAGTTGCATTTAAGCTACTTAAAATAAAATTATTAACAGTTAAATTAGATATTTGAGAATTTTTTTTAATTTGGTTTTCTAATTCATTTATTTCTTTAATTTGATTTTTTATTTTTTTTAAAGTCCAAACCTTTAGTTGTTGTTTAATAATTTCTTTATCCTTCCAAAATATTGTTGGTTTATAAGATGATAAAATCATTTCGGTGTTTTTATTGACCTCTAAATTTTCTTTTAATTTTTTTAGTCTTTTTAATTTAAACAAAAAATTTTTTACAATTAAGATGTTATCTTCAGATGAGGGATTATTGTCATTTAAAATTTGTTCAGTTTTTTTTTTATTTCCAGCAAGACACTGATCTATTAGTTCAGATATATTATAATTTTCTGCTAAATTTGTAAGTTTTATAATTTCATCTAAATTAATTGATTTTTTTTTTAAACTATAAATAGCAATTTTTTCTAATTCATTTTTTAAATTTATTCGACTACCTTTTGACTTTTCAATAACAAAATTAATATTTTGAGAAGAAATTTTAACTTTTTT
>CABYGR010000015.1 GCA_902518595.1 uncultured Pelagibacteraceae bacterium
GGACAAAGAACGAGCTGCAATAGATAACGCACATGAAGGAAAAACTTTTAATATTTCTTCTCAAAAATCTGCAGTGTTAATTATTTTTGGAATTGCAACAGTTTTATTTAGCTTAGTATTTACAAGCTATCTTTATACTTTGCCACCAGAACAAGATACAAAATACCTTTTAAGACCAAACTTGCTTTGGATAAATACCTTAATTCTTTTTTTTGTTACCTATTTTTTTAATAAAGTTACAAATGACTTAAAAAAAAAAGATCCCTCAAAAATTAAAAGAAATCTTTTAATTATAGGAGGATTAACTTATTTGTTTCTACTTGGTCAGACAATTTTTTGGTTTCAATTATTGAAAAGTGGAAATTATGTTTCAACCAATTCCTACTTTGCAAATTTTTATGTCTTTACAGCACTACACGGATTACATCTTTTTGGTGGACTATTTTTTTGGGGAATAGTTTCCTCAAAAGTTTTAAAACTTGAACAAAAAAAAATCCTAGAACAAGAAAAAAATATATCAGCTTTATCTATATATTGGACTTACTTATTAATTGTTTGGCTAATGTTTTTTTTAATGATTTATATTTTCAATGACTCATTTATTGCTTGGTGTAAATCTTTAATTTCTTAAGTTATAAAAATAAAACTAAAATAATTCCTACTATTGCAACAATCGTCAAAAGAATATTTACAGATTTTAAATATTTCTTTGTTTCAGTTTTAATTTCCTTTTTTGAAAAGGCACCCGCCCCAAATGATATTACTAGAAAAAAAATGAATACTAGAACGAGTATTGTTATTAAAATTCCTAACTTGCTTAGCATAAAACCTTAATTACATTAGTTTATTTACTTTAAGTTTATGACATTTTGTCATAGGTATTTATACTATTAATAAACTATATAAATGCCATGCACCCAGGGATAATATTTTTTCTAGTGATCTTAGGATCTGTACTTTTTCACATCTTCACACCATGGTATTGGACAGATATTGCCTCAAATTGGGGAGGAATGGACGACACAATTACTCTTTCTTTTTGGATAGGTGGAGGTGTTTTTATAGCAGTATGTCTTTTTATGATTTACTGCGTTTTAAAGTTTTCTTATAAAAAAGACCGAAAAGCAGAATATAAACCAGAAGATAAAAGATTAGAAAAAATTTTAACATGGGCAACTACAATAGGTGTAGCTGCTCTTTTAGCACCAGGACTTATTATTTGGAATCAATATGTAAGTGTTCCAAAAAATGCCCTAGAAATTGATGTAATGGCCTGGCAATGGGGATGGCAATATAGATTGCCTGGTAAAGATGGAAAGTTAGGAACTACTCAAGTAGTAAATATAAATGACGATAATCCTTTTGGAATTAATTTAGATGATCCTTATGGTCAAGATGATGTGTTAATACAAAGTGATTTAATAAATTTAGAAACCAATCAACCAGTTAAAATATTATTAAGATCAGTTGATGTACTTCATAATTGGTACGTTCCTCAATTTAGAGCTAAAATGGATGCTGTTCCAGGAATTGTAACTTATTATTGGTTTGAACCAAATAAAATTGGAGAATATGAAGTTCTGTGTGCAGAATATTGTGGTGTTGGACACTATGCAATGAGAGGTGGTGTTGAAGTTCAAAGTACGAAAGATTATGATAAATGGATTTCTGAACAAGAAACTTTTAAAGATTTAATCGTAAAACAGCAAAAAATTGAATTTGAAAATAAAAAAATAGTTAAAAATAACAATTTTCTTTTAAATAAAGAAATATATAAGGAAGAATAATTTATGTCAGACGAATACGAAAATAAAGCAGGCTATCAAGCTCAATCTTCAGAAACAATTTCTTCTGGTGGTGGAGGATCAGGATCAGCATCTGATATAGACTATGTAAGACCAGCAGAAATACCAGAACAAGATTTATATCATGGGCATAGTTTTATTAGTAAATGGGTTTTTTGTCAGGATGCAAAAGTAATTGGAGTTCAATATTTTCTTTTAGCAACTTTTACAGGTGTCATAGGCCTTGTTCTTTCTTGGTTAATGCGTTTACAATTAGGTTTTCCTGGAGCCGCTGGCTTTATGACTGCAGAACATTATTATCAGTTTGTTACCATGCATGGAATGATCATGGTTGTTTATTTTTTAACAGCTCTTTTTCTAGGAGGATTTGGTAATTACTTAATTCCCTTAATGGTTGGAGCTAGAGATATGGTTTTCCCTTATCTTAACATGGTAAGTTTTTGGTCTTTTTTTGTTGCTGTAGGTGTTTTGTTAGCCAGCTTTTTCGTCCCAGGAGGACCTACTGGAGCTGGATGGACACTTTATGCTCCTCAATCAATTCTAGAAGGAACACCAGGAAGCGGATGGGGGATAATATTGATGTGCGTATCTTTAATTTTATTTGTAGCCGGTTTTACGATGGGTGGACTTAATTATATGATTACGATTTTACAAGCAAGAACCAGAGGTATGACATTAATGAGAATGCCTCTTACAGTTTGGGGTATTTTTACAGCAACTGTTCTAGCGATGTTAGCTTTTCCTGCATTATTAGTAGGTGCATTAATGATGACTTTAGACAATGTGCTTGGAACAAGTTTTTTCATGCCAACGATATTAAAAGCTGGAGAAGTTTTAGAATATGGTGGAGGAAGTCCTATTCTTTTCCAACATTTATTTTGGTTCTTTGGACACCCAGAAGTTTATATTGTTGCACTACCTGCATTTGGAATAGTCTCAGATTTAATATCTGTTCATTCTAGAAAAAATATATTTGGTTACAGAATGATGGTTTGGGCTATTGTTGGTATTGGAGGATTAAGCTTTTTTGTGTGGGCACACCACATGTACGTCAGTGGAATGAATCCTTGGTTTGGTTTTTTCTTTGCAACAACAACACTTATAATAGCAATTCCAACTGCAATGAAAGTTTATAACTGGATTTTAACTCTTTGGAGAGGAAATATCAGACTCAATGTTGTAATGTTGTGGTGTCTAGGTTTTATAGTCACTTTTGTAAATGGAGGGATTACAGGAATTTTCTTGGGAAATGTTAGTGTAGATGTTCCACTGTCAGATACTTATTTTGTTGTTGCACACTTTCATATGGTAATGGGTATTGCGCCACTTATGGTAATTATGGGGGCTATTTATCATTGGTTTCCTTTAGTTGCAGGAAGGTTTTTAAATGAAACTTTGGGCAAATGGCATTTTTGGTTAACTTTTTTAGGTGCTTATTCAATTTATTTCCCAATGCATTATTTAGGATTTATTGGAGTACCTAGAAGATATTTCGAGATGTATGACAGTCCTTATATGACTTCAGCAGTAGGAATGAATGAATTTATAAGTATGGCAGCTTTTATAGTTGGTGCTGCACAGTTTATTTTAATTTTTAATATTATAAAAACGCTAAAGACAGGAAAACCAGCAGGACACAATCCTTGGCAAGCTAATTCACTAGAATGGTTAACTCCTTCAGTGCCTCCAGAACATGGTAATTGGGGAGATAAACTTCCAATAGTTCATAGATGGCCATATGATTTTAGTGTTCCTGGTTCAAAAGAAGATTTTATTACTCAAACTACACCACCAAGTGAAGTTGTAGAAACTGAGGTAGAAAAAACTTAAAATACAATCTCTTATGTCTGATCATAAAATAGAGGGCTACGAATTCAAACCTGGTTTTAAAGGTATGGCTCATGATACAGGTTCTGATCAAACTATGTTTAAAGGTGTGCATTGGGGTAAAGCAATGATGTGGATCTTTCTACTTAGTGATACATTTATATTTAGTTGTTTTTTAATTTCATACATGAAGGGCAGAGGATCAACTTTAGTTGATTGGCCAAATACTAGCGAAGTTTTTGGATTACATGTTTTTGGTGTTGAAGTACCTTTGCTACTTATAGCATTAATGACTTTTGTTCTAATTACAAGTAGTGGGACAATGGCTCTTGCGGTGAAATATGGATATGAAAAAAATAGAAAGATGTGCGGCTGGCTGATATTAGCTACAGCAATTGGTGGACTTATTTTTGTTGGAATGCAAGCTTATGAATGGAGTAAATTAATTCATGAAGGTGTGAGACCATGGGAAAATCCGTTTGGGGCTCCACAATTTGGTTCATTCTTCTTTATGATAACCGGATTTCATGGCACCCACGTTTCTATCGGAGTAATCTTTTTGTTCATTTATGCCTACAAAACTTTTGCAGGTCATTACGATGAAGGAAAAAAAGGATGGTTCACAACAATGAAGGGCGATTATGTAGAAATTGAAATTTTAGGATTGTATTGGCATTTCGTAGACTTAGTATGGGTATTTATTTTTGCATTTTTTTATTTATGGTAAAATATAGGATATGAGCGAGGTAAAAGAAAAGGAACAAAGCACCACCCACAAAATAGGGATATATCTTTGGATATGGGGTTTATTGTTTGTTTTAAGTTTCTTTTCATACATGGTGGACTGGTACCAATTTCAAGGGATGCTTAGATGGTCCTTAATTTTAGTATTTATGTTTGCGAAGGCAGGATTGATTATGGCCTTTTTTATGCATTTATACTGGGAACGCTATGCACTCGTAAATGTTCTTTTGTGGCCAATGACAGCAATAGCATGTTTTATTTTTCTAATGGTTGCTGAGTTTGAATATACTGTCTTCACAAGACTTTTTTATTTTGTTGTAGGAGGACAATAACTAATGACTGGATATACTATATTAGCTGGATTTTTGATATTTTTTTTATTTTTCATTTATTTAACTTGGTTTGGTTATTCAATAAAAATTGAAAATGATAAAAATAATGAAGAGTCAAAAATTAAAATAAACCCTTATGATAATTTACCTATTAGTAGGAAATTTATTGATAAAAAAAATCAACAAATAGGATTTTTTGATTTAGGCAATCATATTCTTATTATTGGAATGATATTGTTTATAATATTTGTTGTAACAAACGTAAGTTAGTTTTGTCCAATACAGTTAGAAAAAGAGCCGCATCTATTTTACTTCTAGATTTAGGAATCTTTATTAAATCTTTATATTTGTTGATGAAACCAAGGGTTATGTCTCTTGTAATATTTACTTGTACTGTAGGCTTATTGACTTCTCCCAATCAAATTTCATTATTTGATTCTTTGATTTGTATTTTCTTTGTAGCTATAGGTGCTGGAGCAGCAGGAACATTAAATATGTGGTATGAAGCTGATCTAGATATTTTAATGACAAGAACATGTCTTAGACCAATTCCAACAGGAAAAATTAATAAAGATTATGCTTTAATATATGGAATAATTTTATCGATAATTTCTATTTTTGGACTCTATTATTTTTCAAATATTTTATCTGCTACACTATTATTTATAACAATTGCCTTTTATGTTTTTGTTTACACCATTTGGTTAAAAAGAAAGACACCCCAAAATATTGTTATTGGTGGGGCTGCAGGTGCGCTACCTCCAGTTATAGGATGGACCATTGCAACTAACTCTTTAAGCCTTGAGCCAATTACATTTTTTTTAATTATATTTTATTGGACGCCTTCACACTTCTGGGCATTAAGTCTTTATAAAGCTAAAGATTATGCAAAGGCAAAGATTCCAATGCTACCCAATACAAATGGAGTAGAAGAGACAAAGAAAAAGATCTTTATTTATTCATTATTTATGCTTCCAGTAATTATTATTCCTTATGTAATAGGTTTTAGTGGAAATTTATATTTATTTATCTCATTAACTCTTACTCTTTACTACAATTATATTTGTTATGATCTATATAAATTTAAAAAAAATAAATTTGAATTAAAAAAGGCAAAAAAAGTATTTGCTTACTCAATTTTCTATTTATTTTTGTTGTTTGTATTATTTTTAGTTGATAATTCAATTTAGATATTGCGACTAAAAAAAATTACATTAGAGTAAATATAAACTCATAGATGAAATATATTAGCACGAGAGATAACACAAAAGAGTACAACTTTGAGCAAGTTTTTATAAAAGGTTTGGCTGATGATGGTGGTCTTTATGTGCCAAAATTATTAAAAAAATTTAGTACTGAGGAATTATTAAAATTTAAAAATTTAAATTACAATGCATTATCTACTGAGATAATTACTCTATTTTTAGAAGATTTTATCTCAAAAGAAGATCTTTCATCTTTAATAAATAAATCATATTCAACATTTAGAGAAAAAGAAGTTGTCAAAATTTCAAGTATTGGTGAAATAAAATTATTAGAATTATTTCATGGCCCAACATTAGCTTTTAAAGATGTTGCAATGCAATTAATTGGTAATTTATATGAGTATTATTTAAGCAAAAACGATAAAAAAATTAATATAGTAGTGGCAACATCAGGAGACACTGGTGCAGCAGCTATAGAATCTATTAAAGGAAAATCTAATCTAAATATTTTTGTTTTACATCCAAATAATAAAATTTCTTCAGTTCAAAGAAAATTAATGACTACAGTTGTAGAAAATAATGTTTTCAATATTGCAATAGATGGAAACTTTGATGATTGCCAAAATATTGTAAAAAATATGTTTTTTGATTTAGAATTTTCTAAATCTATAAATATGTCTGGGGTTAACTCAATAAATTGGGCAAGAATTATTATTCAAACAGTATATTATTTTTATACATATTTTAGACTAGATAAAAAAAATCTTTCATTCTCAGTTCCAACAGGAAATTTTGGTGATATTTTTGCCGGTTATATTTCAAAGAAAATGGGATTACCAATTAACAAATTAATTGTTGCAACAAATGAAAATGATATTTTACATCGAGCTATCTCAAAGGGAGATTATATTTCAAAAAAAGTTAAAGAAACAATTTCACCCAGTATGGATATTCAATTAGCAAGTAATTTTGAAAGATTGATTTATTATATAAATAATTCTGACTCTCAAATTACTTCAAATATAATGAAAAAAATTAAACTGAATTCTTATCAGATTGATAAATCAAGTTTAGAAATAATTCAAAAGGATTTCTTATCAGAAGCTTGCAACAAAGAGGAAACTTTAAGTATTATAAAAAAAAATTATGAAGAAAATAATAAGATACTGGATCCTCATACAGCAGTTGGAGTAGGGGTTGCGGAAAAACTATCTGTAAATGATTGTGTAGTTTTATCAACAGCACACCCATGCAAATTTCCAGATGCTATTAACGAGGCTATAAATAAACATGAAAAATTACCTGAGGAATTAGAGCACTTATTAAATAAAGATGAAAATTTTGAAGTATTAAAAAATAACACAGAAGAAGTTAAACAGTTTATAAAGAGTAGAATTAAATGAGAATAAAAGAAAATGAAAAGATACCAAGTTCAGAAGTTTTTATTTTAGAAGATGGTGAACCGATCAAAAAGAATATAGAGAGTTTTTTAAAAAATAAAAAGGCCATAATATTCGGTTTACCCGGCGCTTATACTTCTGTGTGTTCAGCAAAGCATTTACCCGGATATGTTAAAATGTATGATAATTTTAAAGAAAAAGGTGTTGATAAAATTATTTGTATCTCGGTAAATGATCCATTTGTTATGAATGCTTGGGGAAAAGAAAATGAAGTTGGCAATAAAATTGTTATGATGAGTGATCCATTTTTAAATTTTACTAAAGCTATCGGAGCTGAAGTAGACAAGAGTGCAAGAGGACTAGGGATAAGATCTAATAGATATACAATGTTGATTAATGATTTAAAAGTTGTCAAATTAAGAGAAGAAAAAGAGACTGGTTCTTGTGAAATTTCTGCAGCAGAAAATTTTTTAAAACTAATCTAGTTGAGCCGCTTTTTTTGCAAGCAAATCAACCTCTTCATTTAAAGTATTTCCTGAATGGGCTTTTATCCAATTCCATTCAATATTTAATGAATTGTTAAGATTATAAAGTTTAAGCCATAAGTCTTTATTTTTTACATCTTCTTTTGTTGAAGTTTGCCAATTATTTTTAATCCATTTATTGATCCATTCAGTTATTCCGAGCTTTACGTATTGAGAGTCAGTATAAATCTTAATTTGTTTATTTGACTCTATTTGTTTTAAAGCATTTATTGTTGCCAATAATTCCATTCTATTATTTGTTGTATTTTTTTCATTCCCACTAATTTTTTCAATATTGCCATCATTATTTATAATTGCAGCCCAACCACCATTTCCAGGGTTTTCTAAACAAGAGCCATCTGTATATATTTCAATCATTAAATTAAATAATCTCTAAATGTTCTTAAATTATTGTGAATTATAAGTTTTTGATAATATTCGCTAGGATCTTTAATTTTTATCAAAGCTGTTTTAGGAGTATTTGAATAATCATAAAGCCTAGTAAGAAGGTATCTCATAGCAGCACCACGGCATAAAATATTTAATGATTTTTTTTCTTTAATTGAAATTTTTTTAACTGTTTCATAACCCTTTATTAAATTTTTTACCTTCTTTTTGTTTATCAAAAATTTTGATTTTTTTTTATCAAAACATAGTGCATTTACACAAATAGCAATTTCATACATAAAGAAGTCATTTCCAGCGAAGTAAAAATCAATCATTCCTGATAATTTGTTATTTTTGAAAAAAATATTATCTATAAATAAATCTCCATGAATTATTCCACTAGGTAATTTTTTTGGCCATTTTATTTTTATATCTTTAAAATTTATCTTTAAGAACTTTTCTATATTAGTAAATTTTTTTGACTTAAACTTAATGCTGTTTAGTAATGGATTTAGATATCTAATACCCATAGAGTTTTTCCTAGAAAGATTAATTTTTTTTGTAGATAAATGCATCTCAGCAATCATTTTACCTATGTCATGACAATTTTTTAAATTAAGTGACTTTTTATCTTTTCCTTTAAGAAAGGAAACAATACAAGCAGTTTTATTTTTTATTTTTATTAGATAGCTCCCATTTTTATTTTTTTGAGGTTTTGGGCAATTTATTTTTGAGTCATTTAACTGATCCATTAATTTCATAAAAAAAGGTATTTCTTTTTGAGAAACTCTTTTTTCAAAAATTGTTAGTATAAATTTATTATTTTTTGATCTTAATAAATAGTTAGTATTTTCAATCCCTTGCTTAATACCTTTAAAATTTATAATTTTTTCTATTTCAAATTTTCTATTAATATAAGAAATATCCTTTTTATTTATTTTTGTATAAACAGCCATTTTAATTTAATCTTTTTGGAGCTTTGAAAACAACGTTTTCTTTAATGATTTCTATTTCATCTATACTGACTATAAATCTATTTTTTAACTCATTTATAAAATTATCAACTAAAATTTCAGGTGCTGAGGCCCCAGATGAAATACCGATCGTATTTGAATTTTCTATCAAATCAAATGGAATTTCACTTTTTGAATGAATTAATTGTGAATTAGAGCATCCAGATTTTTTAGCAACCTCGACTAATCTGACAGAGTTGGATGAATTTCGACTACCTATTACAAAAAATAAATCACATTTTTTTGCGATATTTTTAACAGCCATTTGTCTATTTGTTGTTGCGTAGCAAATATCCTCTTTCAAAGGCTCTCTTATATCAGGAAATCTATCTTTCAAGATCTGAATTATATCTTTTGTATCATCAATAGATAATGTTGTTTGAGTAACATAAGAAATTTTTTTGTTATTTTGAAGTTTATATTTTTTGGCCTCATCTTCATTTTGAATGAGATCAATTGATCCTTTGGGTAACTGGCCCATAGTGCCAATAACCTCAGGATGATTTTGATGTCCAATTAAAATTAAATGATATCCAGCTTTATTTAGATTTTCAGCTTCTCTATGTACTTTTGATACTAATGGGCATGTAGCATCAACATATGTCATATTATAGTTTTTAGCATCCTCTGGTATTTTTTTTGGAACACCGTGTGCTGAAAAAATAACTGGTCTAGTTTTATCTTCTATCTCTTCAAGTTCTTCTACAAAGATGGCTCCTTTATTTTTTAAATCATCAACTACATATTTATTGTGCACTATTTCATGACGAACATAAACTGGAGCACCATATTTTTGAATTGATTTTTCAACAATTTCTATAGCTCTTTCAACTCCAGCACAAAAACCTCTTGGAGCTGATAGCAATATCTTTAATTCTTTATTTTTCATTTTTTTCAATTAAATATTCGAGCAATATATGTGGAAAGGTTAAAGACGCCAAACCTATAAATATAATTTTAAGAATTGAACTATCAAAATTGTAAGTATTATTTAATAAATAAAGCCCAAAAAAACAAAAAGTAGCAGTTAAAATTGTTAGGGGTAAAGCTTTTTTTATAAAGGTTTTTAATCCATTGCTTAAATCATTTTTATCTAATTCAAAAATTAATGAAATACCATGTCTTATAGAATGCAAAAAACAGAAATAAATTGTAAAAGCCACTAAGGGAGAAAAATAATAATTTATCAAGAGAATTGAGAAATAATCTAAAAAAATTACAAATTTTTTTAATTCAAAATTTTTGGTAAATAATATAATACTTGCTAAAGTTGAAAGAATGATACCATAAAGCAAAGCTTTGTTAGTTTCAATCAAATTTAAAAATTCATAAAAAGTTTCATTGTCAATTAGTAATAATTTAAATATTGATATTGTTTCGTCAAAATGAAAATACATTGGTGCAAAAATTATTAAAGAACCTTTTAAGAAAAATAATAATTGATTAAGATATGAATTTTCAATTATTAAAAATTGAGTATCTTCTTTACCAAAATGATGCGAAGCTACCACTAAAAAAATCATTAAAGAAATAGATGGTATAATTATCCATAAAATTATTACCATCAAAGCTATTAAAATATATGATATATAAAAAATAGAAATATTATTAATTCCAAAAATTTGGAAAAGTTTTCTTCCTTTTACATTGTCAAGTGATCCATGAGAAACACCAATACTTAAAACTAAGAATAAGCAAATTAATGGAGAGATTGAAAAATTGTCTATCTTAAAAGCTATTAAAGAAAAAATATTACAAAATATAAAAAAAATAAAAGAGTGATTTAAATTTATCCCTTTAATTTGATTATTCATTTCTAAATATAACTAGTAAAACAATGCTTTAATAAAAGTTAATTTTGGCATTTTAAGAATTATAGACAAATCCTCAAAAAAATTACTTTTATTAGACAAAAATTTTATAACAGTCTTTGGAGAACTCTTAAACATTTTAAAGAAAATATCAGGCATCATCTTAGGGTTTTTTTTAACAACCCTTAAAAATATATTATCTAAGTATTGATATTTTTTACCTATCTCAAATTTTTTAGTATTTGAAATATTTTCAATATTTTGACATATGTACTTACTGTGTTCTTGAATATTTAAAAAAGTATAACCTGTACTTAATCTGGTCATACCTCCCGCAGTTCCAATATTAATTTTGTTTTTTTCTTTTTTATATGTTGGATAGAATAGAGGTATTGCGCCTTCCTCTTTATAAGTTATTTTATAATTCTTTAAATTTAAATGATTTTCAATGTAATCTTTTATTTGACTGTCGTAATCTTTTTGAGAACTATCATTCATTTTTGACAGCCAGGTAGTTTCAACCAAAGCCTTAGTTTTTGAGTAGGGAAGTGTATAAAAAAAATGAACACTTTCTCTTTGTTCGCAGTCAAAGTCCATAAGATTAAAAATTTCATCATCAAAAAAATTAGTTTTAGTTTCAATTTCTACACCACAAAAATGTTGCCAAAGGTTTTGATAATCTTTTTTATTCAACGGAACACTATTAAAAATAAAAGAATTTTTTGAATTGATTTCGTTTATATCTTTAAAGAAAGAAATATTTTTATTTTCTTTCAATTTTTTGTTAATTTTTTCATAGAACAACCCGCTATCAATGCTTTGATATGGATAACTTGCACAATTTAAATGATTCATTTTATTTGATATATTAACTGAAAAATTTTCCCAGTTTTTCTTAACGCAATCATCAAAGTTATGATCTGCTACTTTCCAAAAAGACCAGGTTTTATCTTTTTTATATTCTGTTCTTAGCTCAATAATAGCCAAAGTTTTATCTTTTAATTTTTCATTGATTTGAAGTTCATATGCAAGTGATAACCCTGCACAACCACCACCAATAATAATATAATCAAATTCTTTCATCTAAATTTATCTCTTCATTAATCAAATTATGATCATGTTGTATTTCATCATCTTGTTTATGAATGAATAATAGTTTAATTAAGTCAAATATTGAAAGAAAAGTCTCTAAGATTTTTTCTGCACTTGAAACATATATTTTTCCTGAATTTTGATAATTTTCTAAGTTTTTTTTGTTTAGAATTTTATGTCCTATTTTTCTATAAATTCTTCTAGCTACCAAAATAGAAAAACGGAAGCTAATTGGTATATCTTTAATTGAATAAAATGAATTTTCGTAAAAAGTATCTGCAAGATTTATAGTAGATGAAATTTCTTCAAAATTTTCATTTATATAAAAACGATTATTTTTTGAATCTTCAATTACATCTCTAGATATATTAGTAAGCTGCATTGCAATTCCAAGATCGATAGCTGACTTTAGCGAGTTTTTTTTATTAACTTTTAAAATTTTTGCCATCATCAACCCAACAGTTCCCGCTACTCTGTAAGAGTAAATTAACAGATCTTTTTTTGAATTTAATTTAACTTTATCTTTAATATCTGATTTTATTCCAATTAATAAATCTTGAACAATTTTCAAGGATATATTGAACTCTTCAATAAGCCCCCACATATTTCCGATAATTGGATTATCAAAATTTTTTTGATTAAAATCATTTTCAAAATGACTAAATTTTTTTTCTTTATTTTCTATTTTTTCTTCATTATCTGCAATGTTGTCTGCAACCCTACAAAAATCATATAAAGCCGAACATTTTTTAAACGTTTCTTTAGGTAAAAAAAAACCAGCCCAACTGAATGATTTAGCATAAACAGATAAGTAACTTTTATTAGACATTATAAAATTTTATCTAATACTTTTGCGGATGAAAGCACACCTGGCACTCCAGCACCTGGATGAGTACCTGCTCCTACAAAATAAAGTCCATCACATATTTCTGATTTATTGTGAAATCTAAAATAGGCTGATTGTGTAAGTTTTGGTTGTATTGAAAAACCAGATCCATATTTGGTATTTAGATCATTTTCAAAGTAATCAGGAGTTAGATAAAAATCATCAACAATATTTTCCCTTAAGTTTGGCATTAAATCTTTTTCCATTTTATCAATTACTAAATCTTTCATTTTTTGACCCTCAATAGACCAATCAATTTTCGATTGATTATTTGGGACCGGCACTAAAACATAGAAACAATCATGTCCTTCAGGGGCCATAGACTTATCAGTAGCAGATGGTCTATGAAGATAATAGCTTATGTCATTGTTTAGTATCTTATTGTCAAATATATCATGCAGATGTTCTTTGTATTTATTACCAAATTTTATTGTATGGTGCTCTATTTCTTTATAAATTTTTTTTGTTCCAAAATAATAAACAAACAATCCCATTGAATATTCCATTCTATTTTTTTTCCATTTGAATAATAAAGAGTTATTTGTATTTTTATTTAACAGCTTTTCATAAACTGCTGGTGGGTCAGCGTTACAAATAACATTTTTTGCATTTATTTTAGTTTGATTATCTAGCTCAATACCAGTAATTCTATTTTTATTTGAAATTAATTTAGATACCTCGTGGCCTTTAATGACTTCAATACCAACCTCGTTCATTAATTTTTCAAATCCTTTTATAATATTTCCTGTTCCTCCCATTGAATAATGTATGCCCCATTTTTTTTCTAAATATAGAATTAATCCATAAATAGATGTTGTTGTAAAAGGATTGCCTCCGACTAACAATGGGTGCATACTAAGTACTCTTCTTAATTTTTCATTTTTTATATAAGATGAAACTAGTGAGTAAACAGATTTATAACTTTTAAGTTTAAGCAGTGCTGGCAATTGTTGCATCATAAAAAAAGGTTTATCAAATGAAACATCTGCTAAATCTGTAAAACCTTTATCAAAAATTTTTTTTGTGAAATTTACTAATTTTTCATAACCTTTAACATCTTCTTTGTCTAATTCAGTAATTTGTCTTTTCATTTCAGTTTCATCACCTGAATAATTAAATTTGGAACTGTCATCAAAAACAAACTGGTACCAAATTTTTAGTGGAGTTAGATCAATGTAGTGTTTTGGATCTTTTTCAAATAATTCAAACAGTTCATTAATTAAATAGGGTGCAGTGATTACTGTTGGACCACCGTCATAAGTAAAACCATTTCTTTTAAATACCCTTGCTCTACCACCAAGGTCAGGATGTTTTTCAACCAAGGTGACTTTATGACCTTTAGCTTTAAGACGAAGTGCTGCCGCAATACCACCAAACCCAGATCCAATTACTACAGAATTCATTTTAATAACTTATATTTTTTTAGAAAAATTGTAAGAGTATTATGAGTTAATTTTTTTTAACTCTTCTTTAGTTTCATTTAAATTTTTTTGAAACACCGCCTCAAGCTTTGATTTATCTACTGATGTAGTTATAATTTTTTTGACAGAATCTATAGCTATTTTAATTGATGCATCTTTAATTTCCTTGATTGCTGTTTCTTTCATTTGTTTAATTTTATTTTCTGCTAAATTCTTTTTTAATTCAGAAGATTTATGAAATTTGTCGTTTAGTTCAATTATTAATTTATCACCATCTTTTTGGGCCTGATCTATAATTTCGTTTTTAAAATTTTCAGCTGTATCGAGTTTTTTTTGGGCATTATCCAATAAAGTCTTAGCCTCACTTCTTAATTTTTCACTTTCATCAATTTCATTTTTTATATCTTCTATAAGTTTATTAAGAATTTCATTTATCTTTTGTGGTACTTTTAGATAAATTAAACCTCCAAAAAAAAGGATAAAGGAAACAGCTACCCAAAATGTTGCATCAATTGTCATAATATTTACTCTGATTTTTTTTTGATAAATCATCAACAATAGCTGAAATGCTACTATTATTTACTTCAGCACCAATTAATTTTTTTATTAACTCAGATGACGTTTCTATAGCAATTTTGGTGATTTTTTCCGGAGCGTTTCGTTTGAGTTTGCCAATCTCATCCTCAGCTTTTTTAATTTCTTCATCAATTTGTTTATCTAAATTTTCTTTTTTTTTGTTAATTCCCATAATAGCTTCTTCTCTAGCTTGATTAAAAATATTTTTAGCTTCATTTTTACTTTTTAATATGATTTCGTTGTACTCTTTAAGCTTAGAATCACTCTGTTCCCTTTGTTTGTCTGCAGCCTCAATATTATCTGAAATTTGTGATTTTCTTAACTCCAGGTTAGCACTAATTTTTGGAAGTATTAGTTTTGATAAAACTATATACAAAAATCCAAAAGTTATTATTAACCAGAATATTTGAGAAATCCAAAATTCAGGGTTTAATTGAGGCATACCTCCACTTTCAGCAGCAATAACTTTTCCAATAAAAAGAAAGTTAAAAAATACTATCTGAAAAATCTTTTTTTTATTCATTTATAACTAAAATGCAAAAAGAATGATTAATGCCACTACTAGCCCAAATAGTCCAGTTGCTTCTGCTAATGCAAATCCTAAAAGCAAATTTGGAAACTGTTTTTGAGCTGCGGATGGATTTCTCATTGCACCTGATAGGTAATTTCCAAAAATTATACCTATTCCTACTCCGGCACCAGCTAGAGCTATTGCTGCTAGACCTGCCCCAATCATTTTTGCTGCTTCTAATTCCATTATATCCTCCTATATTAATTAATGGTGTAAATTTAATGCATCATTTAAATAGATGCAGGTTAAGATTGCAAAAACATAAGCTTGAAGAAAAGCAACTAAGATCTCCAAACCTGTTAAAGCAACCGAAAAACTTAGTGGAAGCCATCCACCAACTATTCCAAGACTTATAACAAAGCCTCCGAAAACTTTCATCATAGTATGACCAGCCATCATATTTGCAAATAATCTTACAGATAAACTGATGGGCCTACTTAAATACGAAATTATTTCAATAACTACAATTAAAGGAAGTAAAACAACAGGTACCCCACTTGGAACAAACAACTTTAGATACCCAAATCCATGTTTAATGAAACCAATTATTGTCACCCCAATAAAAATAAATGATGCTAAGACAAATGTAACAATAATATGGCTTGTGACTGTAAAAGTGTATGGAATCATACCAAACATATTACAGAAAAGCACAAACATAAATAAAGAAAATATAAAAGCAAAATAAGGCCTCGCTTTTGATCCAGCTGTATCTCCAATCATTTTTGCAACAAACGTATAGCTCAACTCTGCCATTAATTGCAACTTATTTGGTATCAAAGAATTTTTTTTAGAACCTAAATTAAAAATAATTAAGATTGCTAGGGAACTAATAATCATAAACAAACTTGCATTTGTAAATGAAATATCAAATGTACCAACTTTAATTTCAGGTCCAATTCGATAAACTTCGAATTGTGTCATTGGATTTGCTGCCATAAATTATTCTACTTTTGCATATTTTTTGCTGATTTTACTACGTTAATTATTCCTGCTACTACACCAACAAAAAAAAATATTATTATTAACCAAGGCTTAGTACCAAAGGTCTTGTCTAAAATAAACCCAATAATTGTCCCAACAGCAACAGCAGCAACTAACTCAGTACTTAGCTTAAAAGCGGCTCCAATTGATGAGGAATTTTGATTTTTATTTGATAATTCTTTCTTTAAAATCTTATCTTTTGCAATCTGTAAGCGAGTTTTGAACTGATCTTTAGACATCTATGATTAGGCAACCATACTTTCGGCCTTTTGTAAATCTACAGCTACTAATTGGCTTATTCCTTTCTCAGGCATTGTTACACCATATAGTCTATTCATTTTTGACATAGTCAAAGCATGGTGAGTTACAATTATAAACTTTGTATTAGTAATTTTAGTTAACTCTTCAAGTAAATTGCAAAATCTTGTTACGTTTGCATCATCTAAAGGTGCGTCTACTTCATCTAAAACACAAATTGGAGATGGATTTGTTAAAAATACAGCAAAGATTAATGATAAAGCAGTTAAAGCTTGTTCACCCCCAGATAATAAAGTTATTGATTGAAGGCGTTTACCAGGAGGACTAACAAGCATTTCTAATCCAGCCTCAAGGGGATCATCCGAATCTACCAATTCAAGTTTAGCATTACCACCGTTAAACAGCTTAGTATAAACCTCGTTAAATTTTCTATTAACTTTCTCAAAAGCTTGAATTAATCTTTCCCTACCTTTTTGATTTAGTTCACTAATACTATCTTTCAATTTAACTATTGCGGTCACGAGGTCGGCTCTATCATCTTCCATTTTTTTTATTTCAACTTCATATTTATTAGTTTCTTCATCAGCTTTTAAATTAACTGAACCTAATTTTTCTCTTTCCTGTTTTTTTTTATCTAATAAGTCTTCCTGATCAACCGCAATAGGCAATTCTTCAATTCCATTTAAATTTGAATTTTCTAGAATATTATCTTCTGTTAATTTTAGTTCAGAACTAATTCTATCAAGTAAATCAGTTTTTCTTTTATTTAAACCTTCAATAGTTGCGCTAGAGCTTGCTTTTCTTTCTCTGATTTGAATAGATTGTTCTTGAATTTCATTTAATTGAGTTCTAAAGCTCTCTATTTTTTCATCCGTAGAGTTTATAATCATCTCATTCTCAGTTTTTTCTTTTTCAGAAATTCTTAGGCCCTCAGAAATTTGACCTTTTTTTTCAGCTTGTAATTCTGGTTGGTTGTCTAATTTTCTTAGT
>CABYGR010000016.1 GCA_902518595.1 uncultured Pelagibacteraceae bacterium
TTTGAAAAATTTGAGAAAATACCCCAGTTGTTAAAAAATATTGAAGTAAAAGATAAAAATATAATTAATAAACCAGAGGTTAAACACTCGATAAAGGTGGCAGAAAAATTAATTAAAGGTCATGGAAGAATTATGGTAAGAAAATCTGGAACTGAGTCAAAAATAAGAGTAATGGGAGAAAGTAAAAATAAAACTCTCCTTTCTAAATGTGTAAATATTATTGTAAGAAAAATTAAATAATTTGAAACCAAGATCAAAAATTTTAATCATTGCAGGATCTGACTCATCTGGAGGAGCAGGAATTCAAGCAGATATAAAAACTGTGACAGCCTTAGGATCATATGCAATGACAGCTATAACCGCAGTAACAATTCAAAATACTACAGGTGTAAAGTCAATTATTGAAATTGATCCTAAAGAAATTTTAAATCAAATTATTTTTACTTCTAAAGATATTAGACCTGATGCTATTAAAATTGGAATGCTGCATTCTTCAAATGTAATTAAATATGTTTTAAAAGCTTTAGACCTTATTAAAGTTAAACAAATAGTTTTGGATCCAGTTATGGTTGCAAAAGGTGGAACTAAATTAGTTGACAACAAGGCAATTAATTTACTTAAATTAAAAATGATCAAAAAATCATCACTTATTACACCAAATATTCCTGAGGCAGAAATTCTAACTAAAACTAAAATTAAAACTACTGAAGATATGATTTATGCTGCTGGGAAGTTGCTTGAATATGGAGCTAAAAATGTTCTAATCAAAGGTGGACATTTAAAAAACAAAATAGTTAAAGATATCTTTGTAAATAAAAAAGATATTAAAATTTTTAAAAGCAATAGATATAATACGAAAAATACTCATGGAACTGGATGTACATTATCTAGCGCAGTTACAACATTTTTAACATGTGGAAAAACAATAAAGAAATCTTGTGAGCTTGGAATTAAGTATGTAAATTCAGGTATAAAATCAAATCCAAATTACGGCAAGGGTCATGGTCCAATTAATCATCTTAACTCTGTGAAAATAATTAGAAAATTTAAATAATGAAAAATATAGTTGTTGTTGGATCCCAGTGGGGTGATGAAGGAAAAGGAAAAATTGTCGATTGGTTATCTGAACAAGCAGATGTTGTAATTAGATTTCAAGGAGGGCACAATGCTGGTCATACACTTGTTATTGATGGTATAACTTATAAACTAAGATTACTTCCTTCTGGAATTGTAAGAAAAAACAAAATTTCAATAATTGGTAATGGTGTTGTAGTTGATCCTTGGGCACTGTTAGAGGAAATTGAAGAAATAAGATCTAAAGGAGTAGATGTAAATTTAAATAATTTTATTATTTCGGAATCTGCAAATTTAATTTTACCATTTCATAGAGAAATGGACGAAATAAGAGAAGATTCTGCTGGAAAAGAAAAAATTGGAACAACAAGAAGAGGCATTGGACCAGCATATGAAGATAAAGTTGGCAGAAGATCCATTAGAGTAATGGATTTAAGATCTGAAAAAAATTTAGATCAAAGGTTAGAGTCAGTGCTTATTCATCACAATGCAATTCGAAAAGGTTTGGGAAAAAAAATTTTTGAGAAAGAACAACTGAAATATGATTTGTTAAAGATTGCTCCTAAAATATTACAATTTTCACAACCAGTTTGGCTTAAAATTGATCAATTTAAAAAACAAAAAAAGAAAATTTTGTTCGAAGGTGCCCAGGGCATTTTACTCGATGTAGATCATGGAACTTATCCATACGTTACTTCATCAAACACAGTTGCTTCAAGTGCAGCAACTGGTTCAGGATGTGGCCCTAATTCTATAAATTACGTATTAGGAATAACAAAAGCTTATACTACAAGAGTTGGAGAAGGACCTTTTCCTACAGAACTAACTAATGAAATTGGAGAGTTATTAGGCACACGTGGGAAAGAGTTCGGAACTGTAACAAGTAGAAAAAGAAGATGCGGTTGGTTTGATGGTGTTCTTGTAAGACAAACAATTAAAATTTCAGGCATAGATGGTATCGCTCTTACTAAATTAGATGTTCTTGATGAATTAGATGAAATTAAAATGTGTATCGAATATGAACTTGATGGAAAAAAAGTTAATTATTTACCTGCAGCAGTAGAAGATCAATTAAAGATAAAACCCATATATAAAATATTTCCTGGGTGGAAATGTGAAACAAAAGGAATAAAAAACATAGATGAATTACCTGAAAATGCAAAAAAATATATATTTGCAGTAGAAGATTTTATTGGAGCAAAAATTTCAAGTATATCTACAAGTCCAGAAAGAAACGATACGATTTTAGTTGAGAATCCTTTTGAAATTTAATCTGCTGGTAAAAGATTTCTAGACTTTGCAAGCAGAAGCATATGTTTTTGAAGTTTTTCAAATGCTTTATTTTCAATTTGTCTAACTCTTTCTCTGCTAATTTTATATTTTTTACTTAGGTCTTCTAAAGTCGTAGGATTATCATTTAACCTTCTAGAGTATAAAATTTCTTTTTCTCTTTGATTCAAAACTTTAATTGAGTTTTTCAATAAATCTTTTCTCTGTTCCATTTCTTCTTGATAAGCAAATTTTAAATCATGATCCAATTCTTTATCGACTAACCAATCTTGCCATTCATCTCCATCTTCACCAACCTGAGCATTTAAAGAGAATTCTTTACCTGATAATCTTCTGTTCATAGAAACGACTTCATCTTTACTAACATCCAGCTTATTAGCTATTTCGTTTACATGTTCTTCTCTTAAATCTCCTTCTGCTTGAGGTGCAATTTGATTTTTTAATTTTTTTAAATTAAAAAATAATTTTTTTTGTGCAGTTGTAGTTCCAATTTTCACTAAGCTCCAAGATCTTAATATATATTCTTGTATAGAAGCTTTTATCCACCACATGGCATAAGTTGCTAATCTAAAACCTTTTTCTGGTTCAAATTTTTTTACAGCTTGCATTAAACCTACATTACCTTCAGAGATCATTTCATTTACAGGCAAACCATATCCTCTGTAACCCATAGCTATCTTTGCAACTAATCTTAAATGACTAGTAACTAATTTTTCAGCTGATTTAATATTACCTGTTGTACGCCAATTTTTTGCAAGCATGTACTCTTCCTCAGCATCAAGCATTGGAAATTTTTTAATTTGATCTAAATATCCAGAAAGACCACCCTCATTGCTAAGAGTTGGAAGATTATTATTAATAGCCATATTCATCACTAGTTTATCTAATTAAAAATTTTCATTTTTCAATGAATTATTTGTTTGTATTTCTTAGCTTTTTTAAAATAATTTCAAGTTCTTGTGGCAAAATTGAGGAAAAAATCATTTCTTTTTTTTTTCTAGGATGAATAAAACCTAAAATTTTAGCATGAAGAAACTGCCTATTCAAATTCATTAAAAGTTTCTCTAAATCTTTATCAATATTTTTAATTTTCTTAAATTTTTTTTTGTATTTATCATCACCAACTATACTATTACCCAAGTAGTTTATATGAACCCTTATTTGATGAGTTCTACCTGTTTCTAGTTTGCATTCTAATAAACTTAAAGTAGGAGTATTCTTATTTTCAAAAACTTCTAATGTTTTATAATTTGTTATTGCTTTTTTTCCTTTTGTATTACTAACCTCCATAATTTGTCTATTACTAGAACTTCTAGTAATTAAAGTTTCAACTTTTCCTTTTGAAGGTCTGACTTTTCCCCAAATTAATAATTCATAAACTCTCTGAATAGAATGTTTGCTAAATTGACTCGAAAGATGTTCATGAGATTGATTGTTTTTTGCAATTACAATTAAACCAGATGTATTTTTATCTATTCTATGAACAATCCCTGGCCTTAGTTCACCACCAATGTTTGATAGACAATCTTTATCGTGATTAATTAATGCATTAACAATCGTATTATCAAAATTACCAGCCCCAGGATGCATAACAATTCCTGCAGGTTTATTTAATACAATTAAATCTTTATCCTCATAAACAATATTAAGTTTAAAATTATAGGGTTTAAGTGAAGCCTTTTTCGGTTTTGGTATAATTAATTCTATAACATCTCCACAAGATATCTTTTTAGAAGGATCTATGATTATTTTATTATTTAATTTTAATCTTTGATCTAAAATTAAATTTTTAATTCTAGTTCTACTGATATCTTTTTCTTTTTTATTAATAAGGACATCAATACGAAGGTTTTTATCATCTTCTTTTACAATCAAATTTATTTTTTTTTCCATAAAATGTTATATTAATATTATATGCGCTTGTAGCTCAACTGGATAGAGCGCCTGACTTCGGATCAGGAGGTTCTGGGTTCGACTCCTAGCAGGCGCACCAATTACTTTTACTATAATCTTCATTAAAACTTTGAAGCTCTTATTAATCTGTCATTAATAGTTTTACCTAAGCCTGTATTAGGAATCTTAATAACACCTATAGATTTATACTTACTTTTTTTTATTTTTCTTAAGGTGCTATATAAATTTTTTGCAGCCTCCCTTAAATCACCTTTTTTGGATAAGAAATAATAATTTGGTTTAATTTTTTTTTTTTTTTTTATTAGCAGATAAGCCTCTTCATCTTTAATCTTTCTTACATTTAGTCTAATTGGAATACCTGGTGAATAATGAAGTTTTAGTTGACCAGGAACAGAAATTTTTGATGGATTATTATTAACTATAATTTTTTTTTTTAATTCTCTTTGAATAATTGAGATATCCAAACCACCTAATCTCAAAATTTTTGGTTTATTTCTAAGATCAATTATAGTGGATTCAATTCCAATTGATGGCTTTCCACCTTCAAGCACATATTTAATTCTTTTTCCAAAATCTTCCTTTACATCAGATGAACTGACAGCACTAACTTTTGATGATAGATTAGCACTTGGAGCAGCTAATGGAAATTTTAGTTCTTTTAATAAATTTCTAGCAATAGGATGTTTTGGAAATCTAACTGCTAAAGTATTCTTTTTATTAGTTGTTATTTTAGATATTTTTGAACTTTTTTTTAAATCTAGAATAAATGTAATTGGTCCTGGGCAAAATCTTTTATATAATTTGAGAAAATTAGCATTAAAATTACAATCTTTTCTTAATTTCTTATAATTATAATAATGAACTATTAAAGGATTATTTTTTGGTCTTTTTTTCAATTTAAATATTTTTTTACAAGCCCGATCAGAATAGGCATTAGCAGCTAACCCGTAAACAGTTTCAGTGGGTATAGCTACACACTCACTTTTATTAAGCAGTTTTTTGGCTTTTTTAATATTTGCAAGATTAATTCTCATGTATTATCTGAGAGTAATATATGAAAGATAAAAATTTACCAAATGATTATAATGCCCTTTCACTTGAGGAGCTAACTAATAAAGCTAATAAGATGATTGAAGACTTAGAAAAACTAAATGATTTGGAAAGTTCCATGGAAAAATATCAAAATTTATTAAAACTTAATAATATCATTGAAAAGAAATTTCAAAAAGATGTAAGAGATATTAATGAAAAAACAAAAGAAAATATAATGAAAATAATCTCAAAAAAAAATGTTAATAGAATTAAATAAAATTGCAAAAGATACTAATTTATTTCTGAAGAAATTTATAAAAAAACAAAAAAAATCAGAATTAATTACTCCTATGAAATATGGATTGTTTTCAGGAGGAAAAAAAATTAGATCAAAAATTTTGATTGATGTAGGATCATTATTTAAAATAAACTATAAATCATTAATTATTATAGGATCAGCCGTAGAGTGTATACATTCATACTCATTGATACATGATGATTTGCCCTGTATGGACAATGACTCTATAAGAAGAGGTAAATCATCCACGCACATTAAATTTAGCGAATCTACTGCTGTCCTAGCTGGTAACTCACTTTTAACTATGGCCTTTGAGATCTTAAGTCACAAGGATTTGAATGTTTCCGATAAAATTAAAAATAAATTAATTAATAAAATTTCTGAAAGCTCAGGACATCTGGGCATAGCTGGTGGTCAATATTTAGATTTAAGTTACGAACACAAAAAAATTTCTAAAAAAAAAGTTATTGAAATGGAAATAAAAAAAACAGGAAAACTTTTCAGCTTTTGTTGTGCAGCACCTTTGATTATTAGAAAAAAAAGCAAAAAAGAAATTAAGAAATTTGAAAATATTGGAGCAGATATTGGATTACTTTTTCAGGTTGCTGATGATTTAATTGATCATAAGGGTACTTTATTAGCAGCAGGAAAAAAAACAGGAAAAGATAAAAAAAAGGGTAAAGCAACTCTAATTAGTTTACTAGGACATAAAAATACTATTAAATATGCTAATAAACTAATTTTTAAAATAAATAGTAAACTAAAAATATATGGCTCAAAATCAAAAAATTTATCTAAAACATTAAACTATATTTTAAATAGAAATAAATGAAAAAAGAATACGAATTTTTAGATCAAATAAACTTTCCATCAGATTTAAAAAAAATACCTGAGTCTAAATTACAAAAAGTAGCCGATGAATTAAGAGAAGAAATGATTGATGCAGTATCAGTAACTGGTGGTCATTTAGGAGCAAGTCTAGGGGTTGTTGAATTGAGTGTTGCACTTCATTATATTTTTAATACACCTAGTGATAAACTTATATGGGATGTAGGACATCAATGTTATCCCCATAAAATTTTAACAGGAAGAAAAGATAGAATTAGAACCTTAAGACAAGGTGGTGGTTTATCTGGTTTTACAAAAAGAGCAGAAAGTGAATATGATACTTTTGGTGCAGCACATAGTTCAACATCAATATCTTCTGCTTTAGGAGTAGCCGAAGCGAATAAACTATTAAATAAATCCGACAATGTAGTAGCTGTAATCGGTGATGGGGCAATTAGTGCAGGTATGGCCTATGAGGCGATGAATAATGCTGGAGCATCAAAAACCAAAATGATTGTCATATTAAATGATAACGACATGTCAATTGCTAGACCTGTTGGAGCAATGGGTACATATTTAGCTAAAATTTTTTCAGGTAAAATTTATTTTAGTTTAAGAGAAACTATTAAACTTATTACATCTGCATTTTCAAAAAGATTTAGTGCAAAAGCTGGCAAAGCTGAGGATTTACTTAGATCAGCTGTAACAGGTGGAACATTATTTAGCTCGCTTGGATTTTATTATATTGGTCCTATAGATGGACATGATTTAAATTCTTTAATTCCAATTTTGAAGAATGCGAGAGATTCAAAACATGAAGGACCTATTTTAATTCATATTAAAACAAAAAAAGGTAAAGGCTATTCATTTGCAGAAGAAGCAAAAGATAATTACCATGGAGTATCAAAATTTAATGTTAAGACTGGTAAACAATCTAAAAGTTTAAGCAAATTACCATCATACACAAAAGTATTTGCTAATACTTTGCTTCAACATGCTAAAAAAGATAGCAAAATAGTCGCAATAACTGCAGCAATGCCAGATGGGACTGGTCTTGACATTTTTAGAAAAGAATTTCCAGAAAGAACTTTTGATGTAGGTATTGCTGAACAACATGCTGTTACATTTGCAGCTGGCTTGGCTACTGAGAACTTTAAACCTTATGCAGCAATTTATTCAACATTTCTTCAGAGAGCTTACGATCAAGTAGTTCATGATGTGGCAATTCAAAGTTTACCCGTCAGATTTGCAATAGATAGAGCTGGACTAGTTGGTGCTGATGGACCCACTCATGCTGGAAGTTTTGATACAACTTATTTATCAACATTGCCAAATTTTGTGGTAATGGCTGCTAGTGATGAAGCTGAACTAGTAAGAATGATTAATACATCGACAGAAATTAACGATAGACCTTCTGCATTTAGATATCCTAGAGGCACTGGTTTTGGATCACTCTTACCGTCTATTGATGAAAAGATAGAGATAGGAAAATCTAAAGTTATTCAAGAAGGAAAAAAATTAGCCATCTTAAATTTTGGAGCAAGACTAAATGAAACATTAAAAGCTGCAGAAAATTTAAAAAAGAAGGGGGTTAATATAACAGTTGTGGACGCAAGATTTGCAAAACCTCTAGATGAAAATCTAATTTGGCAACTAGCTACTACTCACGAAGCAATTATAACAATTGAGGAAGGATCTATAGGAGGCTTTGGTTCTCATGTGGTTGATTTTTTATCAAAAAAAGGATTAATGGATGCTAATTTAAAATTTAGATCCCTGACACTTCCAGATATTTTTATTGACCAAGATACACCCGAGAATATGTATAAGATAGCTAATCTAGACTCTGGCTCAATTGAAGAAAAAGTTTTGGATGTGTTGAATTCAAATATTGTTTTGCAAAAGCAAAAATAATTATCTTAACCACACTGTCCTTTATTCATTAGATAATGATCTAGTAAAACGCATGAAAGCATAGCCTCACCAACTGGTACAGCTCTTATCCCTACACAAGGATCGTGTCTACCTTTTACAGATATAGTTGTATTTTTTCCAAACTTATTAATTGTTTTTCTACTTTTTAAAATTGAGGACGTAGGTTTAACAGCAAATGATACGACTATTTCTTGTCCAGATGAAATGCCACCCAGTATTCCACCTGCATTATTTGAAGCAAATTTCATTTTTGTTTTATTTTGTGAAATTTCATCTGAATTTTCTTCTCCAGATAATTGAGCAGAATTCATTCCAGAACCAATATTTACTCCTTTAACCGCATTAATACTCATCATAGCTGATGCAATATCTGAGTCTAATTTTGAGTAAATTGGAGCTCCTAATCCTGCTGGAACTCCATTCGCTCTTACTTCAATTATAGCACCACAAGATGATCCTGCTTTTCTAACACTTAATAAATATTTTTCCCATATCTTTAACATTGATTTGTCTGGGCAAAAAAATGGATTTTTATAAATTATTTTATTATTCCATTTTGTAGTATCACAACCAAGAATACCAAGTTGTGTAACAGCAGCTGAAATTTTAAATTTTTTACCTAATTTTTTTTCTAAAACTTTTTTAGCTATTGCACCCGCCGCAACTCTTGCAGCTGTTTCTCTAGCAGAAGATCTTCCTCCTCCTCTATAGTCTCTTATTCCATATTTCTTAAAATAAGTAAAATCTGCATGACCAGGTCTAAATTTATCTTTAATATTTTTGTAATCTTTTGATCTCATGTCTTCATTATAAATTATTAGAGATATGGGTGTACCGGTTGTTTTACCCTCAAATACTCCTGAAAGAATTTGAACCTTATCGCTCTCTTTTCTTTGAGTTGTGAACTTAGATTGTCCTGGTTTTCTTTTGTTTAATTCGTTTTGAATATCTTGCTCTTTTAGTTGAATTAATGGAGGACATCCATCAATTATACAACCAATTGCAGGACCATGGGATTCTCCCCAGGTAGTGAAACGAAAAAACTTTCCAAAAGTATTAAATGACATTATTTATATTATATAGATTATTTTGTTTAAATTATGAATCAAAAAAACTCATTAGGTCTTAATAAATGCTTTTTAGATATTGATGATCCATTTGAATTATTTGAAAAATGGTTTGTTGAGGCAAAAAAGAAAGAAATTAATGATCCAAATGCTTTAGCTTTAGGAACAGCAAGTAAAGAATGCATTCCATCAGTAAGAATGGTTCTTCTAAAAGGTTTTGATAGAAATGGATTTGTATTTTATACCAATTTAAATAGCCAAAAAGGAAATGAGATAAAAGAAAATCCAAATGCCACAATGTGTTTCCATTGGAAGAGCTTATTAAGACAAATAAGAATTTTAGGAACTTTAAAGCAAGTTGATGATAAAACAGCTGATGATTATTATAATACTAGAGCCTACGAAAGTAGAATTGGAGCTTGGGCATCTAAACAAAGCACAATATTAAAAAGTAGAGATGAACTTTTAAATACTTTAAAAGATTTTAAAAAAAAATATAGTGACAAAGAAAATGTGCCAAGGCCAAGTCACTGGTCAGGTTGGAATTTAAAACCCTCAAGTATTGAATTTTGGTTAGATGGAGATAATAGAATACATGAAAGATTAAAATATACTTTAAATAAAAATAATGTTTGGGTTAAAAGTCTTTTAAGTCCTTAAAAGTTTCTTTCCAAACTAAAAGAAGTTAAATTTTCAAGAATATTTTTCTCTTTACAGTCTTTAAATATAGATAGTGAATTAGAAGCTAAGTTTATATAATGTTGAGCCTTTTGGTAACATAATTTAATTATATTATATTTTTTTATTAAAGATAAAGAATAGTTTAAATCAGTCTCATTTCTAATATTTTTTGAAAATATATCTTTAAGCTTTTCTTTTTCTTCATCTTTTGCTTTTTGAAATAACAAGATTATTGGTAATGTTATTTTTCCTTCATAAAAATCTTTTCCAATTTTTTTTCCAAATAATTTTAATTCTGAATTATAATCTAAAGTGTCATCAGCGATTTGAAATGTTAAACCAAGATTTCTTCCATAGAACTCTAAAGCTTCTTTCTCTTTAGTTTTCATATCAGATAGTATTGCTCCTACTTTTGTTGCTGCAGCAAATAATTCAGCAGTTTTTGCAGAAATTATTCTTAAATAAGTTTCTTCTAGCATATCAACCTCACCCTTGTGTTGAAGTTGTAAAATTTCTCCCTGAGCAATCTTTGATGATGTTGATGACAATAATTTTAGAACTTCAATATTTCCATCTTCAACCATCATTTCAAAACATCTACTAAGTAGGTAGTCTCCAACTAATACAGATGAGTGATTATCCCATACTTTATTAAGTGTTTTTTTTCCTCTTCTCACAGAACCATTATCAATAACGTCGTCATGCATTAAAGTTGCTGCATGTATTAACTCGACACAGGCAGCTAAATTAATATCTCTAGTACCTTTCGAATAACAGCATAGTTTAGCCGAACCTAGGGTTAACAAAGCTCTTAGTTTTTTGCCGCCTGTATTAAGATGGTAGTCTGACATCTTTTGAACTAGCTCCACATCACTTGTGAGCTTTGATTTAATTTTTTCTTCAACTAATATTAGTTTATCTTCAACTGCATTTTTAAGTTGAAAATAAGAATTATTAATTTGATTTTTTAATTGAACTACAATTCCCATTTATGGGATCAAACTAGTATATTAAGTTTATTTTTATTATATATCAATTGACGCACCCGAATCTTCAATTATAAGGTGTCTTTATATTCACTTAAAAATTCTGTAAGGATTAAAAATGTTCTCTCTTTTTAAAAAGAAAAAAATTGTTCCACACATTAAATTAAGCGGTGTAATAGGAAACGTTGGAAAATTTAAGCAAGGAATAGATTTTTCAGGTCAAGAAGAGATCATTTCAAAGGCTTTTTCTGTAAAAAAAGCAGCATGCGTTGCCATAACAATTAATTCACCAGGCGGATCTCCAGTTCAGTCACACCTTATATATAATTTTATAAGACAGCAGGCTAAGAAAAATAAAAAAAAAGTTATAGTTTTTGCTGAAGATGTTGCAGCTTCAGGTGGCTACTTAATTGCATGTGCTGGTGACGAGATATATTCAAACTCAAGTTCGATAATTGGTTCTATAGGAGTGATTTATTCTTCTTTTGGTTTTACAGAATTGATAAAAAAAATTGGTGTTGAAAGAAGAGTGCATACTGCTGGTAAAAATAAAAGTACGTTAGATCCTTTTCTTGAAGAAAAAAAAGAAGACATAGAAAGATTAAAAAATATTCAATTAGACTTACACAAAGATTTTATTGATGTTGTCGAAAAAAGTAGAGGGTCTAAACTAAAAAAATCTGAAGTTGAACTTTTTTCAGGAGAATTCTGGTCAGGTAGTAAAGCTAAAGATCTTGGTTTGATAGATGAAATTGGTGATGCCAATCAAGTATTAAAAGAAAAATTTGGAGAAAATGTAATAATTAAAAAATTTGAAAAATCAAAAGGCTGGTTAAGTAAAAAATTATCGTCTTCAAATGATCAAGTCGATCAGCTAGCAAATATATTAGATGAAAGATCTGTCTGGCAGAGATATGGTCTCTAAAAAAATAAAAAAAAAACAAAAGTTTCAAACTTTTCAAGATACAATTTTAAACTTACAAAAGTTTTGGAGTAAAAATAATTGTATAATTTTACAACCTTATGATATGGAAGTTGGAGCAGGAACCTTTCATCCTGCAACAACTTTACGATCTTTAGGTCCAAAACCATGGAAAGCAGCATATGTTCAACCGTCAAGAAGACCAACAGATGGACGATATGGAGACAACCCGAACAGACTTCAACATTATTATCAATTTCAAGTTATAATAAAACCTTCTCCATCAAACATTAAAAAACTTTATTTAAATAGTTTGTCGGTAATAGGTATTAATCCTAAAGATCATGACATCAGATTTGTTGAAGATGACTGGGAAAGTCCAACTTTAGGTGCAGCTGGACTTGGTTGGGAAGTTTGGTGTGACGGTATGGAAATTACCCAGTTCACATATTTCCAACAAATGGCTAGTTTTGAATGCAAACCTGTTTCAGTTGAACTAACTTATGGTTTAGAAAGAATTTGTATGTTTACCCAGCAGAAAAAAAATGTTTATGATTTAATTTGGAATAACCAAGGTGTTGAATACCGAGAAGTTTTTCTTCAAGCTGAAAAAGAATTTTCAGCATATAATTTTGAACATGCCAATATTAAAAATCTCTTTAAAATTTTTGATATGTTGGAAAATGAGGCAAAATTATTAGTGGAAAAAAGATTATCCTTACCAGCATATGATCAATGTTTAAAAGCAAGTCATGTTTTCAATCTATTGGATGCTCGTGGTGCAATTAGTGTTGCTCAGAGAGCTGAATACATTGGAAGAATAAGAGAAATAACAAAGTTAGTAGCTGCGATCTGGATTGATACCCAAATATAGAATGTCAGAATTTTTTTTAGAGTTATTTAGTGAGGAAATTCCTGCTGGACTTCAAAAAAATTTAAGGGAAAAACTTTTAGAGGATTTTCAGAATTTTTTTGATAAAAAATTAATTAAATCAAAAAAAAGTTTTTCATTATCAACTCCTAATAGATTAGTTATTATTTTTGAAAATTTAGATCAACAAGTAAAAATTCAATCGGAAGAAATTAAAGGGCCAAAAATTAATTCCCCAAATCAAGCATTAGAAGGTTTTATAAAATCTAATAAAATAGAAAAAAAAGATTTATATAAAAATAAAACTGAAAAAGGTGAATTTTATTTTTATAAAACAAAGCCGAAGATATTGAAAATTCATGATTTATTGACTGAATTTATTCCAAAAATTCTTGAAAACTATCAATGGAAAAGGTCAATGAAGTGGGGTGAATTTAATTTAAATTGGGGAAGACCTTTAAAGTCCATTTTATCAGTATTTGATAAAAAAATAATTAATTTTGAATTTCACCATCTTATTTCTTCAAATTCAACTTTTATTGATAAAGATCTTGAAGATAAAAAAAAAATTTTTATTAATTTTAAAACATACAGAAATTTCTTTGAAAAACAGGGAATATATATTGATCATAACAAAAGACTAAAAATAATAAATCAACAATTCTCTAAAATATTAAATAAAAGAAAATTAAAGATTAATGATAATCCAAGACTAGTTGATGAAGTAGTGAATTTAGTAGATAGTCCAAATATTTTATTATGTAAGTTTGATAAGAAATTTTTGTCCATACCTCAAGAAATCTTAACTTTAACAATGCAATCTCATCAGAAATATTTTCCAACTTTTGATGAAAAAAATGAAATTACTAATGAATTTTTAATTGTCACTAATAAAAAAGATCATAAAGGACTTATTAAACTTGGAAATGAAAGAGTTGTTGATGCAAGGTTACATGATGCAGAATTTTTTTGGAATAAAGATAAAACTCAAAATTTAGTTAAAAAAGTATCAGAATTAAAATCAATGAATTTCTTTAAGGGACTAGGATCTTATTTTGATAAAGTTCAGCGGATGAGAAAATTAGGTGGAATGATTTCAGACGAACTATTGATAAGTAAAGAAAAAATAGAGCTGTCAGTATCAATTTGTAAAACAGATCTAACATCTGAATTGGTAGGTGAATTTCCCGAACTGCAAGGTATTATGGGAGGATATTTTTCTGCGCATCAAGGATTTGATAAAGATATTTCATTAGCAATAACTGAACAGTACTTGCCAATAGGACTTGACTCAAAGGTTCCAAAGAAAGCTTTTAGTGTAGCTTTATCTATTACTGATAAGATTGATACTATAGTAGGATTTTTTGGTATCAATGAAAAACCTACTAGTTCAAAAGATCCATTAGCGCTTAGAAGAACTGCCCTTGGGATAATTAGGACTATTATAGAAAACAAAAAAGATTTAAAAATAAACGATTTATTAAATTATTCTTCTAGTTTGTATAACGATCAAGGAAATAAACTTGATAACGAAGATTTACATAAAGAATTACACAACTTTTTTAAAGATAGATTTAGATATTATTTAAAAGAAAAAGAAATCCGATATGATATAATTGATGCTTTAATTTCATCATTTTCATTAAATAAATTATTTTCATCTTTTGAGAAAGCTAAATGCCTTAATAAATTTATTAACAGTCAAATAGGCATAGATATAACCTCAAGCTATAAAAGGGCTTCGAATATATTGGAGAGTGAGATAAAAAATAATGAAATAGAAATAGATAATAAGCTGGATGTTAGTAAAGATGAAGTCGTTTCTATGAACAGAAGATTATCAGGTAAAGAATTCTCTTTAAATGCTCAGGTTGGTGAAGATGGAGATGAATGGCAAGATTGGTTAGTCGATAAAGAATTGGATCATGATTTAAAATTTGCTTATCAAGAAGAAATGGAACAGAGAAAAGATTTATTGAAAAACTCAATTAAAGTTTTGAATCAAAGAGAAAAAGAAATTTTATACTCTAGAAGGTTAAATGATAATCCTACGACTTTAGAAGACCTAAGTAAAAAATATAAAATTAGCAGAGAAAGAGTTAGACAAATTGAAAATAAAGCATTTGAAAAACTTCAAAAACATATGCTTCTGCTTGCAAAGTCTAGAAATCTTTTACCAGCAGATTAAATTTCAAAAGGATTCTCAACTAAAATCGTATCGTTTCTTTCTGGACTTGTAGATATACTTGAAATTTTTGCTCCAATAAAATCTTCTACTGCAAATATATATTTTTTTGCATTTTCAGGTAATTCATCTATGTTTTTTATTCCTTTTGTTTCACATTTCCACCCAGGAAATATTTTATATATGGGTTTTATCTTTAATTGATCTTCTACTGCTGCAGGTAAATAATTAACTTTTTTTCCATCAAGTTCATATTCGATACACATTTTAATTTCATCTAATTCATCAAGAACATCTAATTTAGTAAGAGCGATACCATCTATGCCTGAAATTTTAATTGTTTGTCTTACAAGAACACCATCAAACCAACCGCATCTTCTTTTTCTACTTGTTACAGTTCCGAACTCTTTCCCACGTGTGCCTAATAACTCTCCAATTTCATTAGTTAGTTCTGTAGGAAAAGGTCCTTCTCCAACTCTTGTAGTATAAGCTTTTGTTATTCCTAATACGTAATTTATAGAATTAGGGCCACATCCTGAACCAGTTGCTGCACTTGAAGCAACTGTGTTTGATGAAGTAACGTATGGATAAGTTCCATGATCTACATCGAGTAAAATGCCCTGGGCACCTTCGAACAAAATTTTCTTTTTTTGTTTTTTAAATTGATCAATTTTAAGCCAAACTGGTTGTGAAAATTGTAATATTTTAGGAGCAATCTTTAACAAATCATATTTCAGTTGTTCTTTCTCAAAAATTTTTTTTCCCAAACCTTTTCGAATTGCATTGTGATGAATAAGCACTGACTCTAACCTTTGATCTAAATTTTTTTCAGATCTTAAATCCATTACTCTAATGGATCTTCTGCCAACTTTATCTTCATATGCTGGTCCAATGCCTCTTCTTGTTGTTCCAATTTTTTCTTTTCCAGCAGAATCTTCTCTTATTTCGTCCATTTCTCTATGAAATGGTAAAATTAAATTTGCAGATTCCGAAATAATAAAATTATTTAAATTTACATCTACTCCTTTAGATCTTATTTCTTCAATTTCCTCTAACAGTGCCCAAGGATCAACTACAACACCATTACCAATTATTGAAATTTTGTTTTTTCTTACAATTCCAGAAGGAAGTAATCTTAGTTTATAAGTTATACCATCAATAACAAGTGTATGACCAGCATTGTGCCCTCCTTGAAATCTAATTACAACATCTGCTTGTTCAGATAACCAATCGACAATTTTTCCTTTTCCTTCATCACCCCACTGGGATCCAACAACAACTATATTTTTCATTATTTAAATTTTCTAATTATTTTCACAGAGTTAAGATGATTAATTGGACCATGACCCTTGCCGTAATTTGGATTTGATTTTATACCTGAATTTACATACTTAATTCCAAGCTCACAAGATTTCTTTATTGTTTTTCCACATGTTAAAAATGTTGTAACTGCGCTAGATAATGTACATCCAGTTCCATGAGTATTTTTCGTATTATATCTATTGCTTTTAAAAATTTTAATATCTTTTTTATTTACAAAGATATCTTTAACTATTTTGTTTTTTAAATGTCCACCTTTGATTAGAACATTTTTAGCTCCATATTCAAGCAACTTCCCAGCAGCATAAATCATATCTTCAGTAGTTTTAATTTTAGTTTTAGTTAGAATTTCTGCCTCAGGAATATTTGGTGTAATAAGTGATGATTTTTTGATCATTTTTAATTTAAGTAAATTAATTGCCTTGTTGTCAACTAATTTAGTTCCACCTTTTGCAACCATAACTGGATCCAAAACTATTTGTTTAACTTTAATAAGGTCTAAAGCTTTTAAAACATATTTAATTACATTTGAAGAATGCAGCATTCCAATTTTAATAGCATCAGGTCTAATATCTTTAGAAGTAAAAATAATTTGATTTAAAATTTCTTTAGGATCAATTTCAATAATTGACTTTACACCTGTAGTATTTTGAATTGTTACTGCGGTTATAGCTGTCATTGCATATGATCCTAAGGCTGTCACAGTTTTTATATCTGCTTGAATTCCTGCTCCTCCAGATGAGTCAGATCCTGCAATGATTAAAATTTTTGATCTTGGTTTCAAATTATTTAATTTTTCTTACAATAATATTTACACATTTAGAAAGGAGAGTTTTATTTTTACTTTCTCCCATTACTCTTATTTTTGACTCAGTTCCAGATTTTCTTACCATAATTCTTCCATGACCTTTAATTAATTTTTCTGCCACCTTTATCGAGTGTTTAACCTCTGGTTTATTAATTATATTTTTATCTTTTACTTCAATATTTTTTAACAACTGGGGTATTTTCTCAAATTTTTCAAA
>CABYGR010000017.1 GCA_902518595.1 uncultured Pelagibacteraceae bacterium
TCAATATCAAAAGTTACTTCAATTTGAGGAACACCTCTAGGAGCAGGAGCAATACCAACTAACTCAAAATTACCTAATATTTTGTTGTCAGAAGCCATTTCTCTTTCACCCTGTAGCACTCTTATAGATACAGCAGGCTGATTATCTTCAGCTGTTGAAAACACCTGACTTTTTTTAGTTGGAATCGTAGTATTTTTTTCGATTAATTTTGTTGAAACTCCACCCAATGTCTCAATACCTAGTGACAATGGAGTTACATCAAGTAATAGGACATCTTTAACATCTCCTTGCAATACACCAGCTTGAATTGCTGCACCCATTGCTACAACTTCATCGGGGTTAACACTTTTATTAGGTGCTTTACCAAAGAAATTTTTAACTTCTTCAACTACTTTTGGCATTCTAGTCATACCACCAACCATCACCACTTCTTCAATTTCGTTTGCTGTTATTCCAGCATCTTTTAAAGCAGTTTTACAAGGAGGTATTGTTCTAGATATTAAATCTTCTACTAAAGCTTCCAATTTTGCTCTAGTCATTTTTATATTAATGTGTTTTGGACCAGTTTTATCAGCAGTGATAAATGGTAAATTTATATCTGTTTGTTCTGCAGATGATAATTCAATTTTAGCTTTTTCCGCAGCTTCTTTTAATCTTTGAAGAGCCAATTTATCTGATTTAAGATCAATTCCATTGTCTTTTTTAAATTCAGAAACTAAATATTCTACAATAGTATTGTCGAAATCTTCACCACCTAAAAATGTATCACCATTGGTTGACTTTACTTCAAAAACCCCATCACCTAACTCAAGTATTGATACATCAAATGTACCACCACCTAAATCATATACTGCAATTTTTTTATTTTGTTTTTTATCTAATCCATACGCAAGAGATGCAGCAGTTGGCTCATTAATAATTCTTAAAACTTCTAGACCTGCAATCTTTCCAGCATCTTTAGTTGCTTGTCTTTGTGCATCGTTGAAATATGCAGGAACAGTTATTACTGCTTTAGAAACAGGTTGACCTAAATATTTTTCAGCTGTCTCTTTCATTTTTTGTAAAATGAAAGCAGAAATTTGAGAGGGTGAATATTTTTGTCCCCGGGTTTCAATCCAAGCATCACCTTTTTCGGAATTAACTATTTTAAATGGAGCTCCTTGAATATCTTTTTTTACTGTTGGATCTTCGAAATTTCTTCCAATCAATCTTTTAACAGCAAAAATTGTATTTTCAGGATTTGTTACTGCTTGTCTTTTTGCTGGTTGACCAATTAATTTTTCACTATCATCTGTAAATGCAACAACAGAAGGAGTTGTTCTTGCTCCTTCGGCATTTTCTAAAACTTTAGCTTGTGTGCCCTCCATGATTGCTACACATGAATTTGTAGTACCAAGATCTATTCCAATTATTTTGCTCATAGTAATATGTTCTCTATTCCTGCATATAGGTGTTAAATTCCATTCTACAAGTAAATCTCCCCATTATTTGTTATCTGAATTATCGTTATTTTCCTTATTTTTATCATCTTTATTTTGTTTTTTTTTTGAAACTCCAACTAATGAAGGCCTTAGTAATCTATCTTTCATGGTAAAGCCTTTTTGAATTTCTTGAACAATAGTTCCAATTTCTTTTTGATCATCTTCTATTTCCATCATTGCTTGATGTAAATTTGGATCTAATTTTTTATTTAAAGATTCGATCGGTTTAATATTATTTTTTGAAAAAATTGAAATTACATCTTTATAAATTATATCTAAATGTTCTAAAGTTTTTTTTAAAACTTGAGAATCTTTTAGGCTTTCATCATTTTGAAGAATTTGTTTTGATCTTTCAAGGTTATCAATCAAATTTAAAGCTTCTTTAGCAAATGAGAAACCACCATAATCAAAAGCATCTTCTTTTTCTTTTTCAAAACGCCTTCTTTGGTTTTCCATTTCAGCTAAAGTCCTAGTTAATCTATCCTCAAGTTCTGCAATTTTTTCTTCAGGAGCTAATTCTTTTTCATCTTCATTATTTTCATTATGTTCAGTTTTAAGAGTTTCTTGATTAGAATCTTTTAATTCTTCCAATTTTTGATTTTTTTTATCATCTTGGTTTTGATCTTGTTCTTTTTCCATAACGGCATATATGGTAAGAAATTTCAAAATTTCTAGATTTATATGAAAAAAAATTCAATTTTATTAATTGGCACTAATAATAAGGGAAAATTAAAAGAAATAAGAGAATTATTGCCAAAAATTATAAAAACTAAATCAACATATAACTTTAATTTAAAAAGCCCAAAAGAAAATGGATCTTCATTTGAGGAAAATTCGATAATAAAGTCAAAATTTTTTTCAAATAAAACTAAATTACGTTGTCTCGCTGATGATTCTGGATTGGAAATAGATTTATTGGATAAAAAGCCTGGAATTTATTCAGCTAGATGGAGTGGAAAAAAAAACGATTTTAATAAAGCAATTAGAAAAGTTTATAAAGAATTAGATAAGAAAGATAAAAATTGGAAAAAAAAAAAAATTAAAGCTAGATTTATATGTGTTCTTTCAATTAGTTTATTGAACAAAAAAATTGCTTTAGTTAAAGGAAAAGTTGAAGGTTTAATTTCCCCTAAACCTAAAGGCAAAAATGGATTTGGTTATGATCCCATATTTATTCCAAAAAAATATAAAAAAACTTTTGGTGAAATGAGTTCTTCAAAAAAATATAAGATAGATCATAGGTATCAAGCTTTTAAAAAAATTAAAAAATTTCTTTAAGAATACCATCGTCAACTTTATAAAAATTTAATCTATGATTTATCTTATTATTTTCTATATCAAAAATTCCAATTTTACCTTTAAATGAATTTTTTTTTTTAAAAGATTTATTAATTTCTGACAGCTCATTTTTTATAGAAAGATAATAAATTAAACCAACTAAATCATAGCTCAGTAAAGATAAATGATTTGGTTTTTGATTAAATTGTTTTTTAAATTTTGTTTCAAAATCGATCAAATTTTTTTTGTTAATTGATGGATAATAAATAGGTTGAGAAATCGTTTCTTTAAGCAAACTATCATCAAACCATTGATTAAAAGTTATAAAATATTTTTCTTTTGGAGACACATCTGAATACAGTAAAGATGTAACAACACTTTTAAGACTTTCATTAAAATCTGCTATAATAATTGAGTCAAAATTTAAATTACCTATCGTGTATCTTTTTTTAAGATTTTCTATTTTTTTTTCTTTGTTTAAATCATCTGATTTTTCAAGTCTTGTAATTTCATCATATAGATTTTGTTTTCTAATGTCATAATTGGTTATTTTCTCAATTTGTTTAGTTAATTTAGTTGGCTCAATGTCATAAAAATATTCTTTATCAGTTTTAATTTTTGAATGTTTTATTCCATTTTTTATCTCCAAATCGTAGTTTAAGTTTGGTATTAAAAAAATAGTTTTTTTAATTTGATTTAATTTTATGAATTTTTTAATTGTATTTAATTGAGATGTTGAATTGATTCCTGCTGAAACAACATTTTCTGGAATTTCTAAGGTTTTATTAGTTAGTGATAAAAAAGTAATATCTTTTATTTCATCAAGATAAATAATATTTTTATAAAACACTGGACCAATAACTATATTGACACCCATTTTTTGGAGTTTGATGGCTGACTGTAAAGCTTTATTAGGATCTGATTGAGTGTCTTTTGGATAAATTTCAATTTGATTTGAATTAATATCTTTAGTCGCAAGTCTTATAGAATTTAGAATTTGTTTTCCTAATTCAGCATTAGGACCTGTAAGAGGCACTAATAAACCAATTTTAATTTTATTTTCCTGAGTGTAAGCTTGTCCAAGTACTAAAATAAAACTAAGAACAAGAAAAAAAAGAATTTTAAAAATTTTGATCATTTGATGATATTATAATCTTAATACTGTTTTAATTATGGTAAACCCTATATCTAATAAAAATGAAGTAAAAAAAGGCTTATATTTGGTTCCAACGCCAATTGGTAACTTAGGTGATATTACACTTCGTTCATTAGACGTTTTAAAAAACTCAGATTATATTCTTTGCGAAGATACAAGGGTATCTAAAAATTTGTTAAATAAATTTGAAATAAAAACAAAAATAATTTCAAATCATAAATTTAATGAAATAAAAAATTTATCAAAAGTAATAAATCTATTGAAAAAAGGTCTTGTTATTTCATTAATATCTGATGCCGGTACACCCACCATTTCAGATCCCGGAGCCATTTTAGTTAATGAGTGTATAAAAAATAATATTGATGTAATTCCTCTTCCAGGGTCATCAGCTGTTACTTCAGCAATTTCTGCGAGTGGTTTTTCTGATAAATATTTGTTTTATGGTTTCTTTCCAGAAAAAAAAAATTTAAAAGAGAATTTAAGATTTTTATCAGAACTTAATGTGTGTTTAGTTTTTTTTATTTCTCCTAAAAAAATTAATAAAATTATACCTAATATTAAAGAATATTTTATAGACAGAAAAATTTTAATTTGTAGAGAGATTTCGAAATATTATGAAGAATATATCAGATGTTTAGTTAAAGATTTATTTATTTTTGATAAAGAACCTAAAGGAGAACTAACAATCGTCATTTCTGATAAAAAGATGATAAAAAAAAGTTCCCAGATTTTGAGTGAATCAGATAAAAATATAATTAAAAAAATGATAAACAAATTAAGTACCAAAGAAATAATTGAATTAATTGGCGAAATTAGTAAAGCTTCAAAAAAAGAAATTTATAATTATTGTTTAAAATTAAAAAATGAAAAATAAAATTATAATAATATTATTTGTAGTTTTATTTTTATCAGGCTGTGTTGGTGTTGCATCTAAAGGAATTTTCGGAACTGGTGTTAGTGTTGCATTTGACCCAAGATCAGTCGGCACTCAAGTTGATGACTCAATTATGCAAAAAAATTTATCTGCAAGAATTCTATTAGAAGACAAAAAATATTTGCTATCAATAAAATCAAAAGTCTTAGATGGAAGGATTTTCTTGACAGGCAAAGTGGACAACCCTGAAGAAAAACTTAAACTTACGAAAATGGCATGGGAAACGTCCGGAACAAGGTCTGTTAGGAATGATATCAAAATAAAAGAAGAATTTAATTTTAAACAATCAGCAAAAGATCTTCTAATAACATCTCAGCTACGAACAGCTTTAATTTTTAATAAAAATATAAAAGCTACCAATTATCAAATAGATACATATAAAAAGAAAATTTATGTTTATGGAATTGCATTAACCAAAGATGAAAAAGATGAAGTTATAAAAGAAGCAAAAGAAATATTAGATGTGGAAGACGTCACCGCAAGTATACTTTTAGTTGATGATCTAAGAATTAAAAAAGATTAATTATTTTTATAATCAATAACATCAGCTGAATAAGCTGCGATTGAAGCTAAATTTATTATTTCTGATACCGATGTTCTTAGTGGGGCAATTTCTATTGGTAAACCAAGACCTATTAATAACGGGCCAATTACTTTTGTATCTCCAAGTGTTTTCATCATCTTATAAGATATAGCTGCGCTGTGCTGACCTGGCATAATTAATATATTTGCATTACCAACAATTTTAGAAAATGGATAAAGATTTTTATATTCTTCATTAAGTGCTACATCTGGCTGCATATCTCCATCAAATTCAAAATCAACTTTTCTTTGTTTTAAAATTTCAACTGCATTTCTAATATGTTTAGTTCTACTAGTAACTGGTTGTCCAAATGTAGAATGAGATACAAATGCAACTTTCGGATCAAAACCAAAAAGTCTTACCACTCTAGCAGTAGAAATGGCTATCTCAGCCATTTGTTCTGATGTTGGATATTCATGAACACTTGTATCTCCAATAAAAATGGTTTTTCCTTTATGTACTACCATGTTTAATCCAAACATTATCTCTCCTTGTCTAACATCTACTACTTGTTTAATCTTTTCGAGCGAAGCTCCAAAACGTCTTGTATTCCCAGTTATTGCTCCATCAGCATCATTACAAGCTACCATACAAGCAGCCCAAATAACTCTATCATTTCTGACTAATCTATCACAGTCTCTTTCCAAAAAACCCTGTTCTCTTTGAAGTTTTTTAAATAAATGTTGGACATATCGATTTCTTTTTTTAGCATCTTTTGAATTTACTATTTCAATATCAAAGTTATCATTATATCCAATATTCTTAATTTGTTCTTTAATTTTACTTTCTTTTCCAATTAAAATTGGAATACCTAATTTTGAGTTTTTGAATGCTATTGCTGCTTTTAGATTATTTTCATCTTCACCATCAGCAAATACGATCCTTTTTTGATTTTTTTTAATAAACGAATTTATACCTTGCATTATTGTTACCGTTGGATCAAGTCTTTGTTTAAGTTGATCTTTGTAAATCTCAAAATCTTCAATATTTTTTCTAGCGACTCCACTTTCTATAGAAGCTCTTGCAACAGCAGCTGGGATTACACTTATTAATCTAGGATCAAATGTAGATGGAATTATATAATCTTTTCCATAATGAGGTCTTTCACCACCCATAGCTGCAACAACTTCATCAGGAACATCTTCTCTAGCAAGTTTGGCTATTGCTTCTGCTGCAGCAACTTTCATTTCTTCATTTATTGTTCTTGACCTAACATCTAAAGCTCCTCTAAAGATATAAGGAAATCCAATTAAATTATTTACCTGATTAGGATAATCAGATCTTCCAGTTGCTATTATAGCATCATCTCTAACTTCATTAATTTCTTCAGGTGTGATCTCAGGGTCAGGGTTTGCACAAGCAAATATGATTGGATCTTTTGCCATTGATTTAACCATTTCTTTTTTTAAAGCTCCTTTTACTGATAGTCCTAAAAATACATCAGCTCCATTAATTGCATCTTTAAGAGTTCTTAGCTTTGTGTCCACAGCATATCTTGATTTCCATTGATCTATTCCTTCGGTTCTTCCTTTATAAATTACACCTTTTCTATCAAGCATAATTATATTTTCAGAGGGAACTCCAGAGTTTTTAAATAATTCGGTACAAGCTTGAGCCGATGCACCAGCTCCATTAACAACAACTCTAATTTCTTTTATTGATTTATTAGAAATATCTAGTGCGTTTATTAATGCAGCAGTAGTTATAATAGCTGTTCCATGTTGATCATCATGAAATACTGGAATATCTAAAATTTCTTTTAATTTTTGCTCAATTATAAAGCAATCTGGAGCTGCTATATCTTCTAAATTAATTCCTCCAAAAGTAGGTGCAAAATTTTTTATTGATTTTATAATTTCTTCAGCATCAGAACAGTCTATTTCTAAATCTATAGAGTCGATATCGGCAAATCGTTTAAATAATACTGCCTTTCCCTCCATTACGGGTTTTGAAGCAAGTGCACCTAAATTTCCCATTCCTAAGATTGCAGAACCATTACTTATAACAGCAACCAAATTTCCTTTGCTAGTATAATCATATGCTGCCTCTGGATTTTCTCCTATCATTTTTACTGGAGCTGCAACACCTGGTGAGTATGCTAATGCAAGATCTCTTTTGGTTGTCATATTTTTTGATGAAATAATCTCAATCTTGCCAGGTTTTTTATATCTATGAAAATCTAAAGCTTCTTTATCTGTGTAATGATCAATCTTTGTTTTTTTCATTTCTGATAATAATAAGTGTACAATTAGGGTAAAATTAAGACTAATATGATTTATGAACTTACTTAAGTCAACAGGCACATTTAGTTTTTATACTATCATTAGTAGGTTGCTTGGTTATTTAAGAGACATACTTATTGCTATTTTCCTTGGAACAGGTCTATTAGCAGACGCTTTCTTTGTTGCTTTTAGAATTCCCAATACATTTAGAAGATTGTTTTCTGAAGGGACATTTAATGCTGCATTTGTCCCAAGTTATGCATCTGAAATGGCTAAAGGAAAAAAACAATCAAATAAATTCGCTAATGATGTTTTTAATTTTTTATTTCTAAGTTTATTATTTTTAACATTAGTTGTTCAGATCTTTATGCCAGCATTTGTTTCTATAATTGCCCCAGGATTTATCGGAGATACTGAAAAAATGCAAATTGCAATAAATTTAACTCGTATAACTTTTCCGTTTTTATTTTTTATTTGTTTGGCATCTTTTTTTTCAGCAATTTTAAATTCACATAATAAATTTGGCGCTGCTTCTGCTGCACCCATAATATTAAATATAGTTTTAATTTTAGTACTAATGTTTTCAAGATTATTAGATGATAATCTAGTATACTATTTGTCCTACGGTGTTTCTTTATCAGGTATTTTACAATTATTATTTTTATATAAATTTGTTATTAAATATTATTCTTTAAAATTTGATTTTAAAATTAAAGCAAGTAATAAAGTTAAAATTTTTTTTAAAAAACTTTTACCAAGTATTTTTTCTTCAGGTGTTACTCAAATCAATATTTTAATTGGAACAATTATTGCTTCTTTTCAGGCAAGTGCAGTTTCTTATCTTTATTATGCAGATAGGATATATCAGATTAATTTAGCAATTGCTGGTATAGCGATTGGTGTTGTTGTCCTTCCACAACTTTCTAAACATGTTGAGTTTAAGAAAAAAGAAAAGATTTCATTTATTCAAAATAAAGCTTTAGAGTTAAGTTTGTTTTTAAGTATTCCAGCTTCTGTTGCTTTAATAATAGGTTCGGAACAAATAATTTCTGCTTTATTTGGTTATGGGTCTTTTAATAATACTTCAGTTATAAATTCTGGTTTGGCACTATACTATTTTGCTCTAGGACTACCCGCTTTTGCTTTAATAAAAGTTTTTTCGAGTTTTTTCTTCGCTAATCACGATACTAAAACTCCATTTTATATTTCTTTATTTTCTGTGATATTAAATATTTTTATTAGTGTTTATTATTTTGGTGAAATTGGTTTTATTATAATACCAATCGCAACATCCATTTCATCTTGGTTTAATGCCATTATGTTATTTCTTTTTTTAAAAAATAGAAAACTATTTTTTTTTAATGAAATGTTCTTCATTAAATTTATTAAGATAATGATAGCTTCTATTTTAATGGGTTTATTTTTTAATTTTTTATTAAATTACTTTCAAAATGAACTTGCATTTGATCAAAATATAAAATCTTTTTATTTAATTTTAAGTGTTGTATTGGGTCTATTGTTCTATTTGTTTATTTGTTATCTCATCAAAGCTTTTAAAATGAGTGATATTCAACTAAAGTATTAACTTTATGACTAAAAAAATTTTCTCAGGGGTTCAACCTACAGGCAATCTCCACTTAGGAAACTATTTAGGAGCAATTAAAAATTTTGTAGAGCTTAATAATGATCAAGAAAATGAATGTATTTTTTGTGTAGTAGATTTGCATGCTATTACTGTTAAACAAAATCCAAAAGAACTAAGAAATAATATTAGAGAAACAGTTGCAACTTTTGTAGCTAGTGGAATCAATCCACAAAAAAGTATTATTTTTAATCAATCTACAATTTCAGCTCATACAGAAGCAGCTTGGATACTAAGTTGTGTTGCAAAAATGGGTTGGTTAAATAGAATGACACAATTTAAAGAAAAAGCTGGGAAAGATAAAGAAAAGGCAAGTATTGGTTTATATTCTTATCCAATATTAATGGCAGCAGATATACTTTTGTATGATGCCAGTCACGTTCCGGTAGGTGAAGATCAAAAGCAGCATCTTGAGCTTTGTAGAGATATTGCTCAAAAGTTTAATAATGATTTTGAAGTAGAAAACTTTTTAAAAGTTCCTGAACCACTTATTCAGAGAGAATTCTCGAGAATTATGAGTTTAAAAGATGGAACAAAAAAAATGAGCAAATCAGAGATATCTGATTTGAGTAGAATTAATTTAACAGACGACAAAGACTCTATAATTAATAAAATAAAAAAGGCTAAAACTGACCCTTTGCCTTTGCCTACAAATATTAAAGATTTAGAACTAAGACCAGAAGCAAAAAATCTTTTAAGAATATATTCAAGTTTAACTAATTTAAGTTTAGAAAAAGTAATTAAAACTTTTGAAGGAAAAAATTTTTCAGAATTTAAAGAAAAGTTATCACAAGTTTTATCTGATAAAATAGATCCAATTTCTAAAGAGATAAAAAAATTAATGAATGATAAAGACTTTTTAGACAAGATTCTTTTAGAAGGTTATCAAAAAGCTAACGATATTGCTTCAGATAAAGTTAAAAAAATGCATGAAATTATAGGGTTTTAATTAAATTTTTTAAATTAGTTCTAATTTATTAATAATTGATTATATAGTAGATATGTTTGTTCAAACTGAAATAACACCAAATCCAAATTCTTTGAAGTTTATACCTGGTAAAGTTGTATCGAACGGTGGATCATTTGAAATTACAAAGAAAGATGATGTTAAAAATGATCTTATAAGAAATATTCTTTCAATTAATGGTGTAGAAGGAATTTTTTTAAATAGAGACTTTATTTCAATTAATAAATATGATGATGTTAGTTGGGATGAAATTAAGCATATAATTATTTCTTTTATTAATGATTATTATTCGTCAGGAAAAGAGTATGTTGTAAATAAAGATATAAACGAGTCTAATGAAAAACTAAGTGAAATTGAAAAAAAAATTGTTCAAATTCTTGATGAAAAAATAAGGCCAGCTGTTGCAAAAGATGGTGGAGATATAAAATTTAAAGAATTTCAAGATGGAATCGTAAAAGTTCAGTTACAAGGGAGTTGTTCAGGTTGTCCAAGTTCAACAATGACATTAAAACAAGGTGTTCAGAATCTTTTATGTCATTATATACCCGAGGTAAAAGAAGTAGTTGCAATTTAAGATATGAAAAAAAGTATTAAAAAAAATAGTATTAAAATTTTAAAAAAAATAGATGACAATAATCTTGGATCTATAGCTAGAATGTTTTTAAGCAGTTTTGTATTAATTTTCTTTTTTTATTCTTTACCTATAATTATAAATTTTGCAGATGAAAAAATTTTAAATACTCAAGAATTTAAAAATAATTCAAAAGTAATTTTGGCTTATACACTTGATAAAAAAAATAACAAAAATTCAAATGAGATTTATGATGAAAGAGATTTGTTAGTTGATATTTATAGTTTAAATGAAAAAGAAACAGACACTGTAAGATTAGATGCTTCCACTATTAAACAATTATATGAAGATACTAATTATAAATTAGATGATATAAGAAAAAACAAATTAGTAAAACCAATCGCTCTTACTCTTCTTCCAACAGAAATTAAGATGATAGAAAATACTAAAAAAAGAAAAGAATTATTTATTCAGATTGTTTTACCTTTAATTTTACAGGAAAATAATAATATAAAATTAGATAGATTAAGACTTTTTGCTATTATTAATAAAAGTAATAATACCAACGCAGAAAAAAAATGGCTTGATAAAAAATATAAGCAATATGGAGTACCTTCAAAAGATTTATTAACTTTGAAAATCAGAATGGATGAGATACCAGTTTCTCTAGCTTTAGCCCAAGCAGCTAAAGAAACAGGCTGGGGTACTTCAAGATTTGCTCAAGAAGGAAATGCATTATTTGGCCAATGGACTTGGTCAGGAGAAGGACTAAAACCTAAAGAGGCTGAAAGGAATGAAGGGCACAAGGTGATGAAATTTAACATTCTTCAAGCTTCAGTAAGAGCATATCAGAGAAATATAAACACTCATTCTACTTATAAAGAATTTAGATTAGCTAGAGCTCAACTTAGAGATTTAGGTAAACCTTTAGATAGTATTGTTCTTTCAGAATATTTAGATGAATATGCTGAAACAGGTAATCAGTATGTAGAGGTGTTGAAAAAAATTATTAATCAAAATAATTTAAAAGATTTTGATGATGCAAAATTATTACCCTCTAGCATTGAGCTTGAAAGCTTGATTTAATTTTCTTTTATTACAAATTGAGTTCCAAACCATCTCCACTTGCCATTATCATTCAAGGAACAATTAATTCTTCCTCTTCTAGGTTTGAAGGGTTCTCTAAATTTTATAGTCAAAATATTTTTATCAATTTTGATGTTAGATTTTTTCCAAATATCTCCTTCATTCGAAAAACAAGTAATATTTTTAATATTTTTTTGTTCTTTAAAAAATTCTACTTGGAAATCTGGAGGATTATCATTTTTTTTTATTTTTTTTTCGATAGGAAGTAGTTTTTTATACTCTAGAGGAAAAGTGTTTAAGATTGACTGAAATCTATCTAACTTTCCATAATTTTCATTGATTGGAAATCTAGGTAATTGAAATTTTTCTTTATTTAAATCTATTACACCTGAATGTTGTCCAAAAGCATATTTAAAATTTTTTGATATATAGTTTCTCATAAATTCAGAGTATTCACCAAATGGATATGAAAAAATGCTAGGAACATAACCAATATTATCTAAAAATAATTTGTTAGCTTTTTCTATATCTGAAATAAATTCTAAGTTATTTTTATCAATTAAATAATCATGAGAATGTGAATGGTGTCCAATAACTGCAAAACTTTGTTTCTCAATTTCTTTGATTTGCTCCCAAGTCATGTATCCTTTCCTTCCAACTGGCTCTGTAGAGACAAATAAAATAAAAGGAATTTTATTTTTTTTCAAATAAGGCCACGCATTTTTATAGAAAGACTCAAATGCATCATCAATTGTTAAAAGAATTTTTTTTTGTTTTTTTGCTTTATCAAAATCTTTTTCAAAATCATTGGGTTGTAAAAACTCATAATTTGAGTTTTTTATTAATTTAATTTGATCATAAAAAACATTCATTTGAATATTAGTTGAAGGATATTTGTTTTCGTTAAAACGATGATACATGATAGATAAAACACCTTCATCATTCGAATATTGTTTGATATTATTTTCTTCAGCTATAGAATTTATTGAAAAATAAAAAATTGTTATGAATAATTTAATTATTGATGCTGCTAATAAAAAAATTTTTTTTATGCTCATTAAAGATAAAAATATTTATAGTGTTAGTCATGAAAATAGTAAAACTAATTATGAAAAAATAGTTATGTTAATTAATGATTTCTTGAGCCTAAATAATTTGAAAATTGGAAATATTTCAAAAGTATATGTAAATCGAGGACCTGGCAGTTTTGCTGGCATAAGAAATTCTCTTGCAATAGTTAAAGCCCTTTATTTGGCACAAAAAATTGATTACTATTGTTTTAGTTTTCAAGACTTTGATAGAGAAAATAAAGCTAAATATGAAAATATTCCCAATCTATGTGATAAATATAAGATCAAAAAAAATTTGATTAATCCTATTTATCTGAGTTAAAACTAACTATGTCAGAAACAATAGAACAAAAATGTATTTCAAAAGGGGTTAAGCTAACTGACCAGAGAAAAGTTATTGCGAAAGTAATGTCAGAGTCTTCAGACCACCCAGATGTGGATGAACTGTATAATCGTGTTTCTAAAATTGATCCTAAAATAAGTATTGCAACAGTTTACAGAACTGTGAAGTTATTTGAAGAGTCTGGAATTTTAACTAAGCATGAGTTTAAAGGTGGCAAAGCTAGATATGAGGAATTAAATGAAGGACATCATGATCATTTAATTGATGTTAAAACAGGAGAAATTATCGAATTTGTAGATGAACAAATTGAAGAGTTACAAAAAAAAGTAGCTGAAAAACATGGTTATACATTAGTGGATCACAAATTAGAACTTTACGGTGTTAAAAAAAAATCTCAGTAATTATTGATGGCTCAAAAAATATTTATCAAAACATTTGGCTGTCAAATGAATGAATACGACTCTAATCGTATTTATGATACCGTTAAAAAAATTGGTTATATAAAAACAGATAAATATGAAAATGCAGATTGTTATCTTCTAAATACATGTCATATCAGAGATAAAGCTAAAGAAAAAGTCTACCACGAAATAGGGAGAGTAAAAAAAATTTTCAAATCAAAATTAAAACCTTTAATAATAGTTGCAGGTTGTGTAGCCCAAGCAGAAAACGAAGAAATGTTAAAAAGAGAACCTTATATTGATTTAATTTTAGGTCCTCAAGCTTATCATAAAATAAATGATGCAATTCTAAATTATAAAAATAAAAAAATTGAAGAAACAGAGTTTGATGCAATGTCAAAATTTGAATATTTGAGAAAAATTAAAAACGAATCAAAACAAAAATCATCATTTTTAACAATACAAGAGGGATGTGATAAATTTTGTCATTTTTGTGTAGTGCCTTACACAAGGGGACCTGAGTACTCAAGACCATTTAATCAAATTTTAGAAGAAGCTAAAAT
>CABYGR010000018.1 GCA_902518595.1 uncultured Pelagibacteraceae bacterium
ATTTTCCCAACGACCAACAATTTCAAAATCTTTATTAAGATGTAAATATCCACCAGGAGCTTCCCCTTTTGAATTACCAAGAAATGAAATAATAATTTCAGACCCTAAGCAATGTACGGTATGTGGTCCTGATAAATTAGTCTTAGATTTAATTTCTGAACCTTTGATTACTTTGTGAATTTTTGGAGCAAATGGATCTGTTGCCGTGTCAATTACATGAATATTATTTGATCGAACACCAGGTACAAGAAGATATTTTCTGCTCATTCCAGTATCTCCATGACATGATGAGCATGCATTCCATCCCATATGATGTAATTCGTCTCCAATACCTGGCATTTCTAAACGGTGAATTACTTTTGAATAAGTTGGACTTTTAGGATCTACATCAATTGTTGCAAGATAGTCAGGCTTTTGAATTCCTGTACCAGTATAAATTGCTATCGTGTATAAAAGTTTTTCACTTGGGGCTTTGATCGCTTCAGATGGACTAGCATAACCAGGACCACAACACGATTTATCAATAACTTTATTGTCATTCATTACTTGTCCTTTTTTATCTGTTCTTCACAAAATTTTTTTACTTCTTCCAAAGTCATTGGTTGATCTAATTTTTGACTTCCAGCCATACAAGCATCTGTGGCTCTTTTGAAGTTATGGTCTCTAAAATCTAAAATGACGTAAAACCCAACAATGATAAAGACAACAATTAAAATATTTTTAATTGTCATTTATTTTTCCATTTAGGTTTTCTTTTTTCTAAAAAGGCTGAAATACCTTCTTTAGCATCCATAGCCATCATGTTGAGAGTCATCATTTTACTAGTGTAAGCGTAAGCTTTTCTTAATGGCATTTCCAATTGCTTATAGAAAGCTTGTTTACCAATTTTAATTGTAAGATTTGACTTAGATGCTATCTTTTTAGCTACTTTTAAAACTTCTTTATTTAATTTTGATTTTAAAAAACAATCATTTATTAACCCCACTTCTTTAGCATAATTAGCCTTTATAGGTTCGCCTGTAAGCAACATTTTCATCATTGGTTTTCTATTAATCTTCCTACTGACTGCGACCATTGGTGTGCTACAGAATAATCCAATATTTACTCCTGGTGTTGCAAATAAAGCATCCTTAGCACTGTATGCTAAATCGCAGCTTGCAACTAATTGACATCCAGCTGCAAATGCAGCTCCATGCACTTTTGCAATTACTGGCTTTCTTCCTTCAACAATTTGAAGCATCAATTTTGAACAAAGATTAAATAGTTTTTGATATTTTTCCTTTTTTTTTAATCCCCTAACTTCTTTTAGGTTATGACCAGCACTAAATCCTTTACCAGCTCCTTCAAGTATTATTACTTTAACTTTTTGATCTTTATCTAATTTTTTAAATACTTTGATTAGATTATTTAGATTTTGTGTAGATAGTGAATTATAAGTTTTTGGTTCATTAATTAGGACTCTTGCAATATCTTTGTTGTAATAACTAACTTTTATATTCATCTAAAGTTTCTCTAAAGTTAATCTAATTTACCCTCTTCTCTCATTTTAGCTCTTATTTTAGTAGCTGAAATTTCTTGAATTTCTTTTGAAAGTTCAATTTCTTCAATTTTATATCCTACTCCTCTCCCGTAACAAATATTTGTAATATTTGGTACCATCATAATTTTAAAACGCCCTTTAAATTCGGGATTTAATCTTTCTTCGATATTCTTTTTTACTGTTCCAAAATCAAAAGGATTATCATCTACTCCTTGAACATCTCTGATTTGAATACAAACTTGACCAGTTTTTTTTATAATTTCTTTAAATAAACTATAATGACCATCATGAAACGGTTGCCACCTTCCTAGCATTTGTGCAGTCGGTTTTTTATTGTCCCATTCATAAGTCATTATGTTATCTCCTTTAATATTTTTTGTGCCCAATTTTTAGCATCTTGAGTTGTAACATGAAAGTCATACTTATCTGGTTTCACAAACATTTTATTGGTATCATCAAATCTTCCTTCTTTTATTGTATCCATCCAAATAATAAAGTCTGAGGGAAACAAACTTCTTGCCTTTGGTGTTGGGCAAATAAAATCAGCAACAACATAATTTCCCTCACCTTTTAATTTAATTGCAAAGTCTGCCATTCGTTTAGCTTGCCTTGTTCTTCCTTCTTCAGAAAAATCCCAATCATTAGCTTCTTTTCTTACTTCATCTGCATTTAGTCTCTTAGCATTTAGCATTGATCCTAGTTCATTAGCTAAAGTTGTTTTTCCAGACCCAGGCAATCCCATTATCAAAATTATTTTCATGTTATATTAAATTGTTAGCTACCCATTTATGAAACTGGTGAGTTGGTTGATCCATCACAGGTGAAAAATTTCCTCCATTATAAGCTGGAGAATTTCTTCCATCTTGCATTCCTTCAATTGCACTTATATCTTCCAGCATGACATCTTTCCAAAACCTTGTATTTTCTTTTCTTAATTCTTTTAATTCTTCTCCATTAGCACTATCATTTCCAACATAATATATTTGCATATGCTCCTTAGTTTTATTAATTGAAGTTGGTTCTAACCAAAAAACATAAAAATGATCAACATGTAAACCGATCATTACATTGGGAAATAATGCAACATACTCTGAATTTTTTAACATATTTTTTTCCCAATTGGGAAAAGTGTTAAATTTTTTATTTCCTTTAATTAATTGTTGATATTTCTTACTTCCTTGCCCAGCAAATCTATTTGGTAAACCTTGAATATGATAATGATCATTAATATTAGAAACTTTATTTAACTCTGGATGAATTGTTGGCAAATGATAGCTTTCACAATAGTTTTCAATCGCAAACTTCCAATTACATTTTACATCTAAATTGAAATAACCATAATCATTTGAGTGAACTATTAATCTTTGATCTTCTTTATTAATGAAATTAGACCATCTTTCCTCAAGAGGTTTGATATATTCATCAAAATCGATTTCGTTAGAATTTATATTAATAAAGATAATATCCATCCAAATTTTAGATCTAACTTCTTTTAGATTGTTTTTATTTTTATCGAATTTTTCAGATTGATGATTGTTCAGGCCCCCAATATGTGGTGTTGATACCAAATTTCCTTTAAAGTCATAAGACCAAGAATGATAAGGGCATCTTATAAAATTTTTCAAAGTACATGGTTTGTCTATAAGTTTAAAACCTCTGTGGCTACAGACATTATGAAAAACTCGAATCTCTTTATCTTTGTCTCTGATTAAAATTAAAGGAATCCCCAGTAGATTGTATGTTATGGTGTCTCCTGGATTTGGGATCGAACTTCCAACCCCAATCACTGTCCACTTATCAAAAAAAACTCTCTCTTTTTCATAAGCCAAATAGTCCTCGCTGATATAGCACTCATTTGGAAGGCCATTTGCAACCTCAATTGGCTTATTCACAGCCTCTAATTTTTTGACATCTAGAATTTTAGGCAAAGTGTTAAATTTATAATTTTGGGTCACAAAAAAAATTATCATGAGCATCATTTTTGGCAACAAATTTCACGCGAGAAGTCTTGCTGAATTTCTTTGACAGCTTTTACAAATAGGATAATGATCTGGAAAAAATGAATTTTTCGTTAGAAATTGGTCCTAATACAGACCTTGAAACAGTCCCTCAGGTAAGTGATGTTTACATCACAATGTTACCAGGTGGAGATTATAAAGAGACTGCTCAAAAAGCTATTGAACTAGTTAAAAAAGGATTTAACCCAGTACCACATTTTCCAGCTAGATCTATGCATAACGAAAAAGAGCTAAAAGATTATGTTGATATGTGTAAAGACGGAGGGGTTAAACAGGCTTTAATTATAGGTGGTGGTAGAGAGCCATTAGGAAAGTTTGATAGTTCGTTCCAACTTTTGGAGACTGGTTATTTTGAAAAAATGAAGATAGGAATTGCTGGACACCCAGAGGGGAGTCCTGATATATCCGATTCAGATTTAGAAAAAGCTATGATAGATAAAAAGCCTTATGCTGATTATATAGTAACCCAATGGTTATTAGATTCTCAGCCTATTATAGAATTTATTTCTAAACAAAGCATACCAGTGCATGTGGGAATTACTGGTCCTTTAAAAATATCTAGCTTAATTAAATTTGCTAATATTGTTGGGGCAAAAAATTCCTTAAACTTTCTTAAATCTAATTTTAGTAAGGCATTAGATTTATTGAAACCTAAAGACCCTAATGATTTAATTGGGAAAGTTAAATCTCATACTGATTTCTTCCACATTTATACATTCGGCGGCTTGAAGGAAACTAACAAGTGGTTGAAGGAGAATAGTTATGTCTAAAGAGTTTGATTATACTAAATTGAAACATGTTACTTCAGTTGATCAATCAGATCGAGAGGTACCATATAATTTAAGACAAAGTGGGCCAACTAAAGTTGAAATGTTAATCTCAACAAGAGTAAGAAAATCACCATATTGGCATTTATCAATGCAGGCAGGTTGTTGGAGAGCAACTGTATATAATCGTATTTACCATCCAAGAGGTTATGTAAAGCCAGAAGATGGTGGGGCAATGGTAGAGTATGATGCAATAGTAAATCATGTAACAATGTGGAACGTTGCAGTAGAGAGACAAATAAGAGTTAAAGGTCCAGATGCAGAAAAATTTACAGATTATGTAATTACAAGAGATGCAACTAAAATTTCACCTATGCGAGCAAGGTATGTTATTTTATGTAATGCATATGGTGGAGTTTTAAATGACCCAATTCTTTTAAGAATTTCTAAGGATGAATTTTGGTTTTCATTGTCTGACTCTGATATTGGTATGTATCTTCAAGGTGTAAATGCTGATCAAAGATTCAATTGCACAGTAGAAGAAATAGATGCTTGTCCAGTTCAAATTCAAGGTCCTAAATCAAAAGCTTTAATGAAGGATCTTTGTGGTGATCAAGTTGATTTTGATAATATGCCATTTTATGGTTTAGCTGAAGTTAAGGTTGGTGGAAGAAGCTGTGTTATCTCTCAATCTGGTTTTTCAGGTGAAGCTGGATATGAAATTTATTTAAGAAACGCGACTATGTATGCAGAAGATATGTGGAATGCAGTTTTAGATGCAGGAAAAAAACATAACTTGATGGTTATTGCGCCTGCTCATCACAGAAGAATTCAAGCAGGAATTCTTTCATGGGGACAAGACATGGATCAACAACATAATCCTTTTCAATGTAATCTTGGTTATCAAGTTTCATTATCGGGTAAAGGTGAATGGAATAAGAAAGCAGATTATGTAGGTAAAGCTGCCCTAGAAAAAATGAAAGATGATCTTAAAGCTGGCAAAAAACCTTACAAACTTCAACTAGTAGGTCTAGAATTAGGAGGAAAACCTATTGAAGACTATGCTCCAGATTTTTGGCTAGTTTCAAATGCAGATGGAGGAGATCCAGTTGGTTTTATAACTTCCCCCTGGTATCATCCAGAAAAAAAAACAAATATAGCAATGGGATACGTACCATTTGATGGAACTTTAAATTCAAATGGATTTCCAAAAGGTAAGCTTGGTGCAAAATATAAAGTTCATTTACCTGAAAAGTACTCTATTACACCGGGTCAGCCTGTTGACGCAGTAGTGGTAGATATCCCATTCAAAGAATCTTTCAACGCAAATACTAGAGAAGTTGTAAAAGCTTAATATTATTTAGGGGGGGAGAACAATACTTCCCCTTAATAAATACTTTAGGAGAGATTTTTAATCGTTATTTGCATTATTATAGTTCTTGCTTTAATATTATTTTCATTACTTATCTCTTTCAGAATATAAGACAAAAAAAGTAAAAATATAAATGTTTGGTGAATTTTTAAATATAATTTTTAAATCTATTAAATTAGACAAAACCCTCTATAGCGATAACAAACATTTTGGGGAAGCATCAATTTATTTTGCAGGCTTAATAATGATTTTAGATGGAATTGCTGGAGCTGTAGCGGCAAATACAGTTATTAAAACCGCAGTTGCTATGTCAGGATTAACAGCAATGTTTACTTGGTTGGTATGGGCGATTTTTATTTATGTCATTGGAGTAAAACTTTTTCCAGATAAACAAACAAAAGTTTCATTTAAAAAAGTCTTAACAGCTGTTGGCTATGCTCATTCTCCTGGCTTAATAAGATTTTTTGCAGTCACTCCTGAATTGATGATTCCTATTATATTTCTCACACAGTTTTGGATTTTTGCTGGACTAATTATCTCTACTAAACAAATTTTAAATTTAAAATCTAATTTAAAATCTTTTGGTGTTGTGTTTTTATCATTTTTAATAATTGCATTTTTGTCTATTTCATTTGTAATGAGCAGAATAAACGTTCTTCCAGTAAATAATATCTAAATTGGAAAAATAGTTTTTGAAACTCTGCAAGATTTACAGATTTTAAATCCTGTTAAAATTAAATTTTGAGTTGCACTTTCATCCTTTTTTTTACATTCATCACAAATATCATCTAAATCTTTGATATTTTTTTCGTAAATTTCTAATTTTTTAATATTTTTAGTCATTATCTGTCAAACCTGCTCCAGCTGCGCTTTTTTTTAAACTATCACTTTCTTCAACAAAAGTTTCTTCTGATAGTTTATACAAACTTTTCCAGTCTTCTTCGCTAAAGTTATCTTTATTTTCTAAAAAGATAATTTCAACATTTTTTGCAATAATTGGACACTTATCATTAAATATTTTAGAAAAAACCTTAACATTAAAATTCAATAAAAATTCGTGTTTATCAAATTTATAATGAATTCTCTTTCCTGTTATTTCTGAGCTTCTGCTTAAAAATGGTAAAACTAAAAGTGGATACGCAATATTACTTAATCTAATTTTATCAAATTTTTCTAAAGTTTTAACTTGATCTAAAAAACTTATTCCAAAAATAATTGGACAATAAGGAAATTTGTCTGATTGATTGTTTTTATTAATTAAATCTAAATTTTCAAATTTATTATGAACTCTTGATTTAAAATATTCATTCAGATTTTTTATTCCCTCTAAACCGAATAGTTCTAATGTTCCAACGCCTATACCTACCTCTTCTGCTATACCCCATGAATAACCTGCTGCTTTGCTTGCACGTTTTGAGGTTGTTTCAATTTCACTTAAAGATTTCATTATTAAAAATTATAGACCCATTGTTGATCATAATTTCTTAATTCTTCTGGTAACGGTGCTCCTTGGAACATGCAGATTCTAAGCCACTTATCAGATCGTGGATCAAATTTTAAAGCACCAAAAAAAGATAACTTTAATCTTAACATATCTATTGGAACAACATTTTCCGCAATTGTATTATCTTGAATTTCTGCATAAGGAAATTTTTCAATTATAAACGCTCTTCTTACAACATGTCTCAAATTAGAATTTTTAGATAAAAATTTATCAATAGTTAAACTATTTTTTGAAATAATTAACTCCTCATATAATTTTTTAATATCTCTTGCTATTGCTAAAGGCTGCTCTAACTCGTATCCTTTATCTTCAAATCTATTAGAATACCTAGGTTCCTCTTTATTTTTGGAAATAAACCAAAAATTTTTAATATTTTCTTTTTTGTTAAAATTAATCTTTAAGATATTAGGATATCTTTTTTCTATAATATTTCTTAAATCTTCAATAGTCCTATTAGTTGGAATATTGAAGTATTTTTCTTCCTCTGAACTCATTTGATTGACTAAAGGTTTTACAATTTCATCAAACGGTTCCATCATTATTGAGACTATATATTCAATACATTCATCACAAGTTTCTTTTTCTAACCATAGATAAATTGTATTAAAAGGGTATTCAGTATCAAAACTAAATTTTTTTTCTAAAAAATCTATAGTTTTTTTAACATTCGTAAGTAAAGAGTTGATTTTTTTTAATTGATATTTGCTTTCAGTATTCCAACTTGTAATATTCTTAATAGAATTTCTTAAACTCTTTTTAAATAAATCTACTTTGCTATTTTCAACTTTTTTTATTTCTCTAATCTTTTTTAAAGCTATTTCTCTACTTAGAATCCAATTATTCAAAAGTGTTGGGTGATTAACTATAAATGGGGCCATTCCAAGTCCTGTTGAATTACCAATTCCTAAATTTTTACAAATTACATTATCTAATTTAACTGCAATTTTGGGGTTTTTAGATTTTGCTACATGATTAACTTGATCAAAAGTAAATTGTCTAACCAAATAAACCAACATCATTTCAAGTCCAAATTTACCAGAGCCGTATACAGCAGTTGTTCTATAAAGATATCCTACTTTATCTAAGATATTTAAATCTGGTTGTTTTCCACTACTTAAATTTTCAACAACGTGATCAAAAACTCTTAAAGACTTATTTGCTCTTGATAGAGTTAACTCTTTGTAAGATAATCTTCCCACTTCTTGTTTTGGTACTTCATTTTTTAATCTTTCAATATCTAGCTTTGAAGGCACTCCATCATACAATGTAAAAGCCGCATCCCATTTTGTTGCAATAACTCTATCTGATCTTTCATCATTGTTAATTTTATTTGCAAAACAAATTAACGAATAAACTCTATCCTTTTTTTTAAAAGAATAAATAGCAATACCAAATCCATTTTCATCTAAATCAAATAAATCTTTTTTATATTCCCAGTCTTTAAATTCCTCTAAAAAACTTCTTAGAAAAGATAATTTTGATTGATGAAACGAACCCAATCTTGATAATTTCATTATTATATTTGGGTCTCGCAATTTTACTTTCATTTAAAATGTTTTGTAAAAGTTATACCAATTGTTACCAAGTATCCCATTAATTTCATTATCGGAAAATCCAATTTTTTTAAGACCTTGCTCTAAGTTTGAAAAACCTCTTGCATCTTCAAACCAATTTGGTTGTTTTGGAAAACCGGATTTATTTTTTGATCCTTCTCCATAATTTTTATTTCTTGACCAAGTTCCATTCCTCATCCATTCAACTACTGAGTCTGATTGGTTTAAACATAGGTCAGAACCAACTCCAATATTTTTTACATTTATTATTTCAGCTGTTTTTGCAACCATTTCACAAAAACTTTCTAGGGTGCAATTTGAATTATCTTTTAAATGGTGTGGATATAAAGAAAGGCCTAACATGCCACCACTATCTCCCAAAGTTTTTAATAAATCATCAGACTTATTTCTTTTTGCAGAATGCCAAAAAATTGGATTTGCATGAGTAATTGCAATTGGTTTTTCACTAAATTCAATTGCATCAAAAGTACTTTTTTCTGCTGAGTGTGACATGTCCACAACAATCCCTACTCTATTCATTTCTTTAATTACTTCTTTTCCAAAATTAGTAACACCGCTATCAATTTTTTCATAACACCCTGTGGCTAATAAAGATTGATTATTATAAGTCAATTGCATAAAACGACAACCTAGTTCATGAACTTTTTCAACTAAATCTATATCATCTTCTATTGGTGAACAGTTTTGAAAACCAAAAAAAATTGCTGTTTTATTTTCTAATTTAGCTCTTTTAATGTCTTCAAAAGTTCTTCCAAAAAAAATTAGATCTGAGTTTTCCTCAAAATAATTTTCCCATTTTTTTACTTCGACTTTTAATTCATCATAATCTTCATGGTAAACAATTGTTACATGAACAGCATCTAGTCCAGCTTCTCTATTTATTTTAAAAATATCTCTAGACCAATTGCAGTATTGAAGATTATCAATTTTATAATTCATGTTTTAGAAATACTAAACCATACCAATATGTATTTTCAAATTCTATAAATTTTATTGAAATATTAACTATATTTTGAAATAAAGTTTAAAAACAAAATTTATGAATAAAAATATGGGACTTAAAGTATCGATAGTTATGGGTAGTCAGTCAGACTACAAGATCATGAAACTATCAGAAAAAACACTAAAAAAATTAGGAGTACAATTTGAAACTAAAATTATCTCAGCTCATAGAACCCCAAAAAGAATGTATGAGTATGGATTAAATGCTGAAAAAAACAGTATAGGAGTAATTATTGCGGCTGCGGGTGGATCTGCGCATTTGCCTGGCATGCTTGCAGCACTTACATCAATTCCTGTTCTTGGTGTGCCAGTTGAAAGTAAGAAGTTAAAAGGTTTAGATAGCTTATTGTCTATTGCACAAATGCCTAAGGGAATACCTGTTGGAACATTAGCAATTGGAGAGGATGGAGCAATTAATGCAGCATTGCTTGCAGCATCAATAATTGGAATTACAAATAAAAAAATTAAAAAAAAATTAAAAAGTTGGAGAATTTCACAAAGTAAATCTGTAAATACAATTCCAAAATAAAATGTCAAAAATTACGCTAGGTATTCTTGGTGGAGGACAACTTGGAAGTATGCTTTCAGTTGCTGCCAAAAAATTATCTGTTAAAAGTGTAGTTTTTAGTGATGATCAAGAAGCACCTGCTCAAAACTTTTGTGATGAATTTGTTTATGCAAAATATGATGATAAAAATAAAATTTATGAGTTTTCAAATAAAGTAGATTATATAACATTTGAATTTGAAAATATTCCTTATGAAACTTTAAATGAATTAAATAAATTAAAAATAGTTTTACCCAAACCATCGGTTAATAGGTTAATACAACATAGGTTGGCTGAAAAGGATTTCGTAAATAAATTAAATTTAAGGACAACGAGATATGTTTATATTGAAAATAAAAAAGATCTTGAACCATTGGCAGATTTTTTACCTGGAATTTTAAAAACTACTACTATGGGGTATGATGGAAAAGGTCAGTACCCTATTAAAAGTATTGAACAAATATCATCGTTAAATATTGATTTTTCAAAAAAATATATTTTAGAAAAATTAGTAAAATTAAAAAAAGAAATTTCTGTAATTATTACTCGATTTGGAAATAATAAATACGAAATTTATGAACCAATTGAAAATACTCATGAAAACCAAATATTAAAATATTCGAAAATCCCTGCAGAAATTAATGAAAAATTATTTAATCAATCAAAAGATTGGGCAATACAAATTGCTGAAGAATTAAAATATATTGGAACTTTATGTGTTGAATTTTTTATTGATAGAAACGACAATTTATATGTGAATGAAATTGCTCCAAGGGTTCATAACTCAGGTCACCTAACAATCAATGCCTACAATATTAGCCAATTTGAAAATCATATAAGAGCTGTGTGTGCATTAGAACAGATTCAATTAAAAAAAATATCTGATGCTGAAATGATTAATTTGATTGGTAATCAAATCACACCTTATAGACAGAATCCTAAATTAAATGACAACCAATTTTTCTTTGATTATCTTAAAAAAGAAATTAAAGAAAAAAGAAAAATGGGTCATTTAACAACTTTAAAATAAATGCTTAAATCTATAGAAGGAAATTTTGATCATCCTGAAGTAAATGAACTTCTAAAAAATCATTTTATTGAACTTAGAGCTGCGTCGCCTAAAGGAAGTGCTCATGTATTAAACATTCCAGATTTAAAAATACCTTCAATAAAATTTTGGAGTTTATGGAAAGATTATCACTTAGTAGGTTGTGGAGCTTTAAAATTTTTAGAAAAAGATCATGGAGAATTCAAATCTATTAGAGTTCATGACAAATTCAGAAAAAAGGGTAATGGAATTAAAGTAATTAATCATTTAATTTATGAAGCAGAAAAATTAGAGATC
>CABYGR010000019.1 GCA_902518595.1 uncultured Pelagibacteraceae bacterium
TGGATTTTCTGAAGTAGTTCCTGGTGGGCTATCAGTTAAATAACAACGCCTGCTAATATGTTGAGTTTTTTTCCATGACTCTTCAGTTGTGGAATTTTGATTATTAACTTCACATTCTACTTTTACCCTTAGCTGTATCTTTTCTTCTTTGTCATAAAAAACTAGAGAGGCATTCTTATTTTTTTTAAGAGTATCTACTTTTGGAGATCTTAGATCAGTGTGAAATTGTAACAGATTATTTTCTCTATCTGACTTACGTAAAACAATAATTCTACCATCGACCTCATCTTGGTGAGTGCATATGAAAACAGGAATTCTAAATGGTGAACCTCTATTAGTCACTGCATCATCGAGCATAAACCAATACTTATTTTGAATTTCTTCTAGGTTCTCATAGTATGCTGGCTGCATACTTTACTTTCTAAATCTTTTTATTAAACTTGAAGTATCCCACCGGTTTCCACCTAAACCTTGAACTTCTCCATAAAATTTATCAACAAGCTCTGTGACAGGTAATAATGAGCCATTATTTTTAGCTTCATCCATTGCAATCTTTAAATCTTTTCTCATCCAGTCAACTGCAAAACCGAAATCAAATTTATCATCAATCATAGTTTTGTATCTGTTTTCCATTTGCCAAGATTGAGCAGCACCTTTTGAAATTACTTCAATAACATCTTGCATATTTAATCCAGCTTTCATTCCAAAATTAATACCTTCAGATAACCCTTGAACTAATCCTGCTATACAAATTTGGTTAACCATCTTAGCAAGCTGTCCACTTCCAGCTTTACCAAGTAATTTCATTTTTTTACTGTAGCAATCAATTTTATCTTTTGCTTTGTCAAAGTCAGCTTGATCACCACCAATCATAACTGTTAGTGCCCCATTCTCCGCGCCGGCTTGTCCACCAGATACTGGAGCATCTAATGCACCAAAATCATTTTTTTTTGCGAAATCATAAATTTCTCTAGCAATTGTTGCTGATGCTGTGGTGTTATCAATATAGATTGCTCCTTTTTTTATTGTTTTAAATGCACCATTGTCACCAAAAGTAACTTCTCTTAAATCATTATCATTTCCAACACAGGTAAAAATATATTCAGCATCTTTTGCTGCCTCAGCTGGAGTTTCAGCTATTTTACCTTTGTATTCTTTAAGCCACTTTTCTGCTTTTGATTTTGTTCTATTAAAAACAGTTACATTGTGACCACCTTTTGATATATAACCAGCCATAGGGTAACCCATAACTCCAAGACCGATGAAAGCAACATTACAAGTCATAATTTTTTTATGTTTAAAAGTTTAAGTTTAAAAGTAATTGTATTTGGATTTATTTTTACATTTTTTTCTAGTTTTGGACAGAGTTTTTTTTTAGGATTATTTAATTCTAGTATACGTGACACACTTTCTATTACCCAGGGACAATTTGGATCAATTTATGCTTCAGCAACTTTACTGAGTAGTTTTTTATTAATATGGGTTGGAAAAAAAATAGATGATATCAATATATTTAAATTTGCTTTTTTTGTAACAATACTATTATCGATTTCCTGTTTTTTCTTTTCAAAAATCTCTTCTATTATTTTTTTATTTATTGCTATTTTTTTAATGAGATTTTCAGGTCAAGGAATGATGTCTCATACAGCTACAACTACTATTTCTAGATATTTTACAAAATCTAGAGGAAAAGCTCTAAGTACATGTTGGTTTGGTCTTTCAACAGCTGAGTTTGTTTTACCAGTTCTTATAGTTTATTTATTAACCATAACAACATGGCAAAATATTTGGATTTCAATTTCATTAGTAGTTTTAATTTTTTTACCAATATTTTCATTTTTATTAATTAAGAATTTGAATTTTGAATCTAGAGAGGAAACAGGAGATAAAGAATCTAAAGAAAAAAATATAAAACAATGGAAAAGAATTGAAGTTCTTAAAGATTACAGATTTTATGTAATTTGCTCTAACATGTTGGCTATGCCTTGGATTGCGACTGGAGTATTTGTTTATCAATCTTTTATTACAGAGTCTAAAGATTGGGGAACATTTGTGATAGCTCAATCATTTATGGTATACTCAGTTTTATCAGTAATAACATTATTAGTTTCTGGGTTTTTGATAGATAAGTTTACAAGTAGAAAGTTATTAATTTTTATGAATATCCCTTTATTATTTTCAACTTTGGTGTTGATTTATCTGGATGAGTCAGTTTCTGCATTTATATTTCTCGGATTAATTGGTATTTCAAATGGTTTTGCTAATGTATTAGGATCATCAACTTGGGCTGAAATATATGGAGTAAAATATATTGGATCAATTAAAGCTTTAACAACTGCTTTAATGGTATTTTCAACTGCTTTTGGGACAGCATTATTTGGATTATTAATTGATATAGGATTTTCTATTGAACAAATTTCAATTGTTTCAGCAATATATATATTTATCTCATTAGTACTGTTATTTTTTACTAGGAAAAAACTAAATCCAGTAAAAATATAGAAAGTCCTTGATTTTTAAAAGTCCTAGGTATAAATACCGCCCATGGCAAGAGTAACTGTAGAAGATTGTATTGATAAAGTAGATAGCCCTTATGAATTAGTGCTTGTTGCTAAGGAAAGAGCTACTCAATTAAATGCAGGAATTGAACCATCAATTGATAGAGATAATGACAAAAATACGGTTATTTCATTGAGAGAAATTGCAGAGGAAAAAATTAAAGTTTCAGATTTAACTGAAAGCGCTGTTTATAAACTCAGAAAACATGTTGAGCAAGTGGATGAGAGTGCGGAAGACGATGAAGAAATAGGTGATGATTTTGAAAGTCTTTATAAGGGTGAAATTTCAAAAAGTGGCACTCCAATTTTACCATCTAAAAGAGCAAGAAAAATTCCAGAAAAAATACAAGTATCTAAAGAAGATTTAGCTGAACTATCTGAAACAGCTAAAGCAGATATTGATTCTTCAGGTGAAGAGGAAACTGTAAATGAGCAGGGTGAAGTATCTTTAGATGAAATTTCAGAAATAGAAAATCAAGAAACAGATGTAAATGAAGAAGACTCTGAAGCTTCAAACACCTAAAAAAATAATATAAAATTAAGAAATGAATAGGAAAATATCAGTTGCTCCTATGATGGATTGCACTGATCGACATGAACGTTTTTTTTTGAGATTAATCTCTAAAAATACCCTTCTTTACACTGAAATGATTGTAGATGAGGCAATAAATAGAGGAGATAAAAAAAAATTACTTGAATTTAATATTAACGAAAAACCAGTTGCTCTTCAATTGGGTGGTTCATCCCCAAAACTTTTAGCAGAAGCATCAAAGGCTGGTGAAGATTTTGGTTATGATGAAATTAACCTTAATTTAGGATGTCCTAGCAGAAAAGTAGAAAAAAATAGATTTGGTGCTTGTTTAATAAAAGAGCCAAATCTAGTTGCTGACTGTCTAAGTAAAATACAATCAGCCACTAACCTTCCAGTAACAATTAAAACTAGAATTGGATATGATAATGTAGAAGATTATGAAAATTTATATAACTTTATTTCAATTTTAAAATCAACTGGAGTTAAAACTTTTATAATTCATGCAAGAAAAGCAATGCTTGGTAAGTTTACACCTAAGCAAAACCTAAATATTCCACCTCTTAAATATGATTATGTTTATAAATTAAAAGAGGATTTTCCAGATGATGAAGTTATAATTAATGGAGGAATTACTTCGATCGAAGAAATCAATATTCATCTTAAAAAAACAGATGGTGTTATGATTGGTCGAGCGGCTTATCACACACCTTACTTACTAGCAGAAATTGAAAAAGAAATTTTTAAAAATGAAACTATACCAAGTAGACAAGAAGTGATTGAAAATTTAATCCCATATGTGAAAGATGAACTTAAAAAAGGCACAAGATTAAATCAAATTATGAGACATACATTAGGTTTATTTCATGGGCAAACAGGGGCGAGTTATTGGAAAAGATATTTAAGTGAAAATATGTGCGTTCGTGATGCTGATATTCAAAAAATAGATCACTTAATGGATAAGATTAAATATAATAATATCGAAAGTAGAATAGGTTAATCTGCTCAACTCAATTTTATCAAATCAATATTCTATTTATGTAATTTTAATGATAGTTACAGCTTTCCCTGTAGGTTTTTTCGCTGGGTTATTTGGTATAGGTGGTGGTTTAATAACAGTGCCTTTTCTTTTTTTTATATTTGAAGCATTAGGAATAGATAAGAATTATTTAATGCATTTAGCAGTTGGAACTTCATTTGCTATTATTATTCCAACTTCTATAGTTTCCGTTTATACACACAATAAATATAATTCTGTAGATCCAAATATAGTTAAAACTTATGGAATATTTGTTACAATTGGTGTTTTGCTTGGAACAACGTTTGCTGCAATGGCTAAAACAAAGTTGTTGGTTGTATTTTTTGCAGTAGTTGTTTTTTGTTTAGGTACGTATTTATTATTAAACTCTAACAAACAAACAATAAGTAAAAATAAATTTAAATTACATTTTCGTATTTTTTTTGGATTAATCTCTGGTTTTATTTCAGCACCAATGGGAATAGGAGGAGCCGTTATGAATGTACCTATATTAAAATACTTTGGGTACTCAATTAAAAAGGCAATTGGCAGTGCTGCAACAATTGGCTTCATTATAGCCCTATGTGGTGCTATAGGTTTTTGGTATTCTGGATCAATTTTAAATGTAAAATTACCTTTAAGTATAGGATTTATAAATATACCAGCTTTCTTAATTTTTATTCCAATTACTATGTTTATGGCTAAAGTTGGAGCTAATTCTGCTCACAAAATTGACAAGACTAAACTCCAAGTATTTTTCGGAATATTTTTATATGTAGTTGGTACAATTTTTGTATTGAGATACTCAGGTTTATAAAAAAAAAAGGTGATTTCAGTCTCCCTCCATCACCTCAATACAAAAGTTAATTGATTCTTTGATTTTTTTTCAACACTTTTTAGTTGAAAATTAATTTTATTAACTATTAAATTTTTTGATCGTATTCTCCTATTTTTCCAGTCTTTTGAAGTAAATCATCAATAAAATCAAAAATTTTTTTCTTTCTATCATCTGATGTAGGGCTTTCTGTAACTATTACTAGAGAAGGTTTGTTTGAGGATGCTCTTATTAAGCCCCATGAACCATCTTCAAAAGAAAATCTCACACCATTCACAGTCAAAACTTGTTTTATTATTTGACCATCAATTATTTTTTTATTTTCTTTAAAATCTTTTATTTGCTTAACTATCTGCTCAACTACATTATATTTTTCTTCATCCGTACAGAAAGGGGCCATTGTAGGTGTTTGATAAGTAGTTGGTAATTCTTCAACCATTTCATTCATCATTTTGTTTTGTTTCTCTAGCAAGTGACAAACTTGAATTGCTGAATTAATACCATCATCATAACCAAAACCTAGAGGATTATTAAAGAAGAAATGACCACTTTTCTCAAAACCAGCTAAAGCCTTTTCAGTATTCACTTTTCTTTTTATGTGTGAATGACCAGTTTTCCAATAAATTGTTTCACAATTATTTTGTAATAATATTTTATCTTTTAAATATAGGCCTGTGGATTTTACATCTACAACAAATTTAGAATTTTTATGCGTTGATGATAGATTTCTAGCTATCAAAAGACCAATCTTATCTGAAAAAATTTCATTTCCTTTATTATCGATGACTCCAACTCTATCTCCATCTCCATCAAAACCAAAACCAATATCAGCATTATTTGCCTTAACTTCTTTTGATATTGCATGTAGCATTTCTAAATCTTCTGGATTTGGATTATATTTTGGAAAAGTCCAATCAAGATTACAATCTAGTTCAATTATTTCACAACCAATACTTCTTAAGATATCTGGAGCAAAGATTCCGGCTGTTCCATTGCCACATGCAACGACAGCTTTTATTTTTTTTTTAATTTTATTTTTGGAAATTAGATCATTTTTATAAACTTGATTAAAATTTTTTATTTGTTTCTCATTTCCTTCACCTGTAGAAAACTTTTGATTTAAAGTAATATCTTTTAGTTCTTTCATTTCCTCAGGAGCATGTGTTAAACCCTTTTTGATACCCATTTTAACTCCTGTCCAACCATTTTCATTGTGACTTGCAGTAACCATTGCAACTGCATCTGCGTCTAAATTAAATTGTGCAAAATAGACCATTGGTGATAAAGACAAACCTATATCTTCAATATTGCAACCAGTTGATATCAATCCTTTTTTAAGAGACGTTTTTATTTCTTCGCTGTATGATCTATAATCATGTCCAACAATCACTCTTGGATTATTTTTTTTTGTGTGCAGTTTGATTTGTGTCCCTAATCCTTTACCTAAATTCTCTATACCTTCTTTATTTATATCTTTTTCATACAACCACCTGGCGTCATATTCTCTGAATCCGTAGGGGTCTATTTTTAAATTTTCAGGCATTTTGTTAATTACTTACCTTTTTTTTAATTTTTTTATTGATATTTTTTTGATACGTTCTATAAATGTTCTGTTGATTTGCTGTTTATATAGTGTATTAACTAATAGCGCATACAACATATAGTTGTTTTCGTAAAAATAACAAAATATAATATTTAAAATATGAATAAATTTCTATCAAGTGCCCTAAAGAAAGCTGTCTCCGAATATAGCCCTGAAATAAAAGAAGTAGCAAAAAATAATAGACCTGACTTGTTTTCATTAAATAATGAAACTGAACTTTTTCAGAATGATAGAGGAATCATAATTAAAATTGATCGTTCTCGTGACGTAAATTTGACTGACTTTGGTAAAGCAACTTTAAAAGACAGATACCTTGGTCATAATGAGTCTTTTCAGGATTTATTTGCACGAGTTGCTAGTTCGTATGCAGATGATAATTTACATGCACAAAGAATTTATAATTATATAAGCAATCTCTGGTTCATGCCAGCAACACCTGTTTTATCAAATGGTGGAACTAAAAGAGGTTTACCTATTTCTTGTTTTCTAAATGAAGCATCGGATAGTTTAGGAGGCATCTTAGACTTATGGAGTGAAAATGTTTGGTTAGCTGCAAAAGGTGGTGGGATAGGAAGCTACTGGGGCAACTTAAGATCTATCGGCGAAAAAATTGGTAAAGTTGGAAAAACTTCTGGAATAATTCCATTTATTAAAGTTATGGACTCTTTAACAATGGCAATTAGCCAAGGATCTTTAAGAAGAGGTTCAGCTGCTTGTTATCTTCCAGTTGATCATCCTGAGATAGAAGAATTCATTGAAATGAGAAGGCCAACTGGTGGCGACCCAAATAGAAAAGCCCTAAACCTACATCATGGAGTTTTAGTTTCTGACTCATTTATGAGAGCTGTTGAAAATGATGAGCAATGGGCATTAAAGAGTCCAGCAGACGGAACTATTCAGCAAACTATTTCAGCAAGAAATTTATGGATAAGATTATTGACTGCTAGAATTGAAACTGGAGAACCATATATAATTTATATTGATACAGTTAATAGATTAATTCCTCAACATCATAAACTCGCAAATTTAACAGTTAAAACTTCTAATTTGTGTAGTGAAATAACTTTACCAACAGGAGTTGACAAAGATGGAAAAGACAGAACAGCTGTTTGTTGCTTATCTTCATTAAATTTGGAAAAGTATGATGAATGGAAAGATGATCCTGACATGATTGAAGATGTTATGAGATTTTTAGATAATGTTTTATCTGATTTTATCAACAAAGCACCTGATCAATTTAAAGATGCAAAATACTCAGCAGAGAGAGAAAGAAGCGTTGGATTAGGGGTAATGGGTTTTCATTCTTTTTTACAAAAAAATAGAATTCCACTTGAGTCAGTAATGGCAAAATCTTGGAATAAAAAAATATTTAAACAAATCGATGAAAAAGTTAATCAAGCTTCAAAAGATTTGGCAGAAGAAAGAGGAGCCTGTCCAGATGCTGAAGAATATGGATTTAAAGAAAGATTTTCTAATAAAACTGCAATTGCACCTACTGCTTCAATTTCTATTATTTGTGGTGGAGCCTCACCTGGAGTTGAGCCAATAGCAGCCAATAGTTATACTCATAAAACTTTGTCAGGGTCTTTTAATGTTAGGAATAGATATTTAGAAGAGATTTTAGATGGTCATGGCAAAAATAACGATGAAACTTGGTCGTCAATCACAACCAACCAAGGCTCTGTATCACATTTAAATTTTTTAACTGATTTAGAAAAAGATGTTTTTAAAACAGCTTTTGAATTAAATCAAAAATGGATTATTGAATTAAGTGGTGACCGAACACCTTTTATATCACAAGCACAGTCAGTTAATTTATTTTTACCTGCCGATGTTCATAAAAAAGAATTACATAGAATTCATTTTGATGCATGGAAAAAAGGCTTAAAGAGCCTTTATTATTGTAGATCAAAATCAATTCAAAGAGCTGAAAATATCAACGATGCAAAATCAACTGATGTTACAGCCAATGTATATAAATCTAAAAATAAACAAGCAAATGAAGAACCAGAATATGAGGAGTGTTTATCATGTCAGTAGTAGAAAAAATAAAAGTAGATAAAAAAGAAATAGTCCAACCAAAAAAAATGGGATTGTTAGTAGAAAATCCAGTTTATAAACCCTTCAGATATCCATGGTGTTATGATGCATGGTTAACACAACAAAGAATTCATTGGTTACCAGAAGAAGTACCTTTAGGTGATGATGTTAGGGATTGGCAAAAAAATTTATCTCAATCAGAAAAAAATTTATTAACGCAAATATTTAGATTTTTTACTCAAGCAGATGTTGAGGTTAGTAATTGTTATTTGAGACATTATACAACAGTATTTAAACCTACGGAAGTGTTGATGATGATGACTGCTTTTGCTTCAATGGAAACAGTTCATATTGCAGCTTACTCACATTTATTAGACACAATTGGTATGCCAGAGTCAGAATATTCAGCTTTTATGAAATATAAAGAAATGAAAGACAAATATGACTACATGCAAAATTTTGACATGACCTCTAAAGAAGATATTGCAAAAACAGTAGCCGTATTTAGTGCATTCACTGAGGGACTTCAGTTATTTGCAAGTTTTGCAATTCTTTTAAATTTTCCTAGGCACAACAAGATGAAAGGTATGGGCCAAATAGTTACTTGGTCTGTTAGAGATGAAACGCTTCACTGTAATTCGATGATAAGAATTTTTAAAGAGTTCATAAATGAGAATCCAGAAATATGGAATGCAAAATTAAAAAAAGAATTATACGAAGCTTGCAGAACCATCATTGAACATGAAGATGCTTTTATTGATCTTGCTTTTGAGATGGGTCCTATGGAAGGTTTAACAGCACAAGAAGTTAAAGATTATATTAGATTTATAGGAAATAGAAGATTGGTACAGTTAGGTTTAGAACCAATCTATGATGTGCAAAAAAACCCTCTTGGTTGGCTGGATACGATGCTTAATGCAGTTGAACATATGAATTTCTTTGAAGGTCGTGCAACAGAATATTCTAAAGCATCAACACAAGGTACTTGGGTAGAAGCATTTAGTTAATAAAAACCACATATGCGGAAGAAAGTAGTTACGTGAGCATAAGTGAAGATTTTTATTTAAAAAGACGATCAGTTATGGCAAAAAAAATGTCACCTGAACCAATTAAGGAAAGTGTTTTAAATCAAATTATTCAAGCTGGTATTAGAGTGCCTGACCATGGTGCCTTAAATCCTTGGAAGTTAGCTATAATTCAAGGTAAACAACGAACTATAATTGATAAAGAGATAATTTTCAAAGAATATATTAAAAAAAATCCTAACTCAGATAAATATTTTCATGAGATTGAATCAAAAAGACTTCAAAGAGCAGGGGCTGTAATAGCAGTGATATCAACCCCAGTTGATCATCCAAGTATACCACTGTGGGAAATGCAATTATCTTCAGGAGCAGTATGTATGAATTTATTATCTTGTGCTCAATCATTAGGTTATGCAGCACAGTGGTTAACTGAATGGTATTCTTATAACGACACAATGTTAACTTATCTTGGTGGAAGAGTTGGAATTGATAAAATTTCTGGATTTATTTATATTGGACATAAGACAGAGGAGCCGAAAGAGAGAAAAAGACCAAATCCTGCAGATGTAACAAATTATTTATAATAACATGTATATAGCAATGAATAGATTTAAAATAGTTCCTGGTAAAGAAAATGAATTTGAAAAAGTATGGAGAGAAAGAGACACACACTTAAGCGAAGTTCAAGGCTTTAAAGAATTTCATTTAGTAAAAGGTGAAAAAAATGAGGAATTTTCGTTGTATGCTTCACACTCAATTTGGAATACTAAAGATGATTTTGTAAACTGGACTAAGTCAGAAGCATTTAGATTAGCGCACAAAAATGCTGGACAACATAATGAATTATATTTAGACCATCCTAAATTTGAGGGTTTTGAAGTAGTAATATAAATATATATTTTAAATTTTAATTATAGGAGTGGAATATGAAAATATTAAAAGAATTAGATGATGCAAAATTAGTTATTGTTGATTTAGAAGTAAGGTTGGGAAAAGAGGTAAGAAGTGCTCCCACTTTATGCGCAAAGTATAAAGGAAAGATTATACCTCTTAACACTGCTCATGATGGAAGACCGATATTAATGAAAGAAGAAAACTCAATAGAAAACTAAATTATGACTGAACAAGTTAGTATTTATTTAACAGCAATGATTTTAGGAATTATGCTATTTTTTTCATTTGTAATTGCTCCAGTAGTATTTACTACCCTGGATGAAGATAATGCTCGAAAGTTTATAAGAAGAATATTTCCATTCTATTATAATGTGAATTTAGGGATAAGTTTAATTGTTCTATTAACATTTATATTTTTGAGTAGGTTGGGAGTAGATTTTTACCTAATATTAGCAATTAGCTCGTTATTTGCTATATCAAATTATCTTTTAATGCCATTAATTAATAAATATAGAGATGAAAAGCAGGATAAAAAATTTAAATACTCACACTTTATATCTGTTGTTATTAATTTTGTGCAAATGATTTTCTTGGTTTTATTACTTATTTAATGAAATATAAAAAATATTTTAGAAAAACTAGCCTTAAGCAAAAAGGTGATGGTGATTTTTTTTTAGAGGAAATTAAAAAAAAAAAACCTAAATTTTTT
>CABYGR010000020.1 GCA_902518595.1 uncultured Pelagibacteraceae bacterium
CTATAATTAGGAGAACCTGGATGTAAATTTATAGCTGCAATCCTTGCTTTTGAAATATCTCTATTTTTTAAAATAATTGAAGATCTGTAAGAAATTATAAAATCATATTTTTTGTTAATAAAAAAATTTTTTTTTTTTTTTCCAGACCAAAACACTTTAAGACTTTTGCAATTCAGTGAAATGAATTTAAAGAATTTAATACAAAAAGGATCCTTGTCTCTCAATAAAAGAATTACTGAATATTTATTTTTTTTAATCATGAATCTTTTTAATTATCTTAGTTATTTTTTTTTGATCAGTTTTTTTCAAACCAGGATGAGATGGTAATACTATCACTTTCTGCCAAATAAACTCTGAAAAACCTAATTTTTCACGCATGAAATTTTTATATGGATTTTGTAAATGTAATGGTTTCCAAAAAAAATCTAATTGGATTTTAGCTTTTTGAAATAATTTTTTGATTGATTTAAATTTTTGATTAGAATTTGCTATTAATACAAATACCCAATTTTGATTTTTTGGATCAAAAAAACATTTTATACTTTTTAAATTTTTAAATTTTTCGTGATAATTCTGAAAAATTTTTTTTTTCAACAAGAGAATATTTTTTAAATTATTTAGTTGTGATAATCCAAACGAAGCTTGCACATTGGTCATCTTATAATTAAAACCAACGTCTTCGTAATCGTATTTACTTTTTTTCTTTCCGACATTAGCTAAGGTATTTACTATATTCACTATCTGTTTAGAGTTTGATGCAAATATGCCGCCTGCTCCAGTTGTAATTGTTTTATTTCCATTAAATGAAAAACAAAAATGCATTTTATTATTTTTTTTAAAATTAAAAATTTTTGGATCATGACAGGCAGCTGTATCAAATAATATTTTAAGATTATATTTTTTTGAAAATCTCATCAAGTTATCAAACTCCAACTTTTTTCCAAATGTTGATACCGGTATTATAGCTCTTACGATTGAATTATTTTTTTTTAAAACTAAGTTTTTCTTTCTAAAATAAGTTTTGGTTTTTAATATTTTTTCAATTTTATCAATTGGTAAGTTAAAATTTTCATCACAATCGAAAAACCAAGGATAAGCATTATTGTAAATAACTGCATTTGCAGTTGCAGCAAAAGTATATGAAGGTAAAATAACACTATCTCCTTTATTAACTCCGAGTGCTTTTAAACCAAGGTGAAGTGCTGAAGTTCCTGAATTTACTGCAACAGAGTATTTAAAATTATATTTTTTACAAAAATTTTCCTGAAATTTTTTTACTAATGGACCTGCAGTAGATACAAAATTTGTTTTTAAACATTGATTTAAAATGTTTTGGTCCTTTTTTTTAAAATAAGGAATATATGTGTTTATCATTTAAGTGTTGTAATATTTCTTGGATACTAAATCTCCATATTTTTTTGAATTTATGTTATCAACTATTATTTTTGTTGCGTTCAACAAATTACTTCCAGGCTCTAAATTAAAAAATTTTTTCATTTTGCTGAAATCTAATCTATAGCTTCTTAAATCTTTATCTTTATCAACTATATCCATATTTATTTCTGGAAAAAAATTACTTTGGACTAATTTTGCTATATCTATTTTTTTATAATTTTCATTATCATATCCCATGTTAAATATCTGAGATCTAAATTTAGAGTCTTGTGAATCTATAACTTTTTTATATACACGAGCTGGCTCTCCTACCCACATTAATGGACGTACCATTTCTGGTCCAAAAACTTTTATCTCCTTTTTTAAAAAAGCATCTAAAACTAGGTGATTAAGTATCAAGTCAAAACGCATTCTACTTGAATGTCCATAAACAGTGGAAGGTCTAAATATTGTAATATCAATATCGTCAGAAAACTTTTCTAATAAAACATTTTCACAATCAATTTTTGTTTTTGCATATAATGAAACTGGGTTTAGTTTTGTCTCTTCATTTGCAATTTCACTTGTATCTTGAACACCATAACTGCTTGCTGTAGACATAAAAATGAAGTTTTTAACTTTATTTTTTCTAGCTAAATCGCATAGTTTTATTGTTGCATCATAATTTGTAGAAATAGTATCTAACTCTGAAATTTTACATGCCGCTTCTCCAACTAAAGCTGCCAAATGAATTACTGCATCTACACCAATTAAATGAGACTCCAGATTCGATAAGTCTCTTAAATCCTCTTTTACAATAGTTAAATTTTTATTGTCTCTTAAATTATTTAAAGAATTAGAATCAAACGATAATCTATCTATAACTGTGACCAAATAATTAGCTTTTATAAATTCTTCTACCACATGACATCCTATGTATCCTGCCCCACCTGTAATTAAAATTTTTTTGTTTTTCATATCCAATTTTTTTCTCCTGAAATTTTGTAAGTAATATGCTTTGGAAAATTAATTTTTTCCCACACTTTCATATTATCTAGAATATACTTACAATTAGTTAAATATTTAGTTATGTTTTTAATGTTGGCCTTAAATTCTTTATGATCAATACTTATTACTATACAATCAAATTTTGATAAATCTTGAGGATATTTAAATGATTTTACACCCACTATCTTTGCTATTTCTTTATTTGAATAATAAGGGTCAAATAAACTGACATTTATACCTTTTGATCTTAAATGTTTAACAAATGGTATAACTGGAGACAGAATATCGACTTTAAGATTGCCTTTATATGAAAGTCCTAAGACACCAATTTTTTTATATCCTTTTTTTATAAGGGATTTAGCAATTAAAATATTAATGTTAGTATCGGTTTTTATAGTTTCTCTTAACAAAGTTAATTTGGATTTATTTTTTATCTCTTTTAATACATATTGACTTGATAATGGAATACAATAACCTCCGGTACCAAATCCTGGATGATAAGTTCCCACATTCCATTTAGTACCAACTAATTTTAAGACTTCCCTCATGTTTTCGTTTGGATAAGCTAAAGAAAGTTGATTAGCTAGAGTAATTTCCATGTGTCTATAAGCATTCTCTATACTTTTTACCATTTCTGATACTTTATGTGATGTTGCCTCATGAAGATTTTTACAAACAATCGATAAAATGTCTTTTATAATTTTTGAAGATTTAATATCAGTTGAACCGAATACTCTATCTATATCTACAAGACTTTTTGTCCCTTCTACAAACCAATCTCTTCTGGGAGCAACACCATAAATAAAATCTTTTCCTGGTTTTAAATTATTTTTTTTAAAATAAGGTATAATTTTTTTTTCTGAACATTGTGGTGTGAGAGTTGACTCAATTATAATAACTGGTTTTATCTTATTTTTTTTTCTAACAATTTTGATTAATTTTTCTAAAACATTAAATAATATATCAAAAAAAGGTTTGCCATTTTTCTCAGTCGGAATTGCAATAAAATGAACATTAAAAGAATTATCTTCAAAAATATTATGATTGCTAGTTGCAGTAAGATATTTTTTATTTACTGAGTTTTTAATATCAAAACCAAACCAATCTTTTAACTCTTTAATAGGAAGTTTACCTGAATTTATTACAGCAACCTTTTTTTTATCTATATCATAACCAACACATTTAATTTTACTTTTTGAAAAAAAAGCCATAGTAGACAAACCTATGTATCCCGTACCCCAAACAGCGATTTTTGATTTACCATTTTTTAGAATATCTTTATAATTCAATTTTTTTACCTATTTGCCTTTTCGAGCTCTGCTTTAAGCTCATCATATTCTTTCATTTTGGCCTTCATAAAATTTATTGTAAGTTTAGTTTTTTCTGAGAATCCTTTTGGGGTAAGCACGTATATATAATTAATTTTATTTGGGTTTTTATTGAAATTTTCAATCTTAACAAGCCCTTTATTTTTAAGAGCTTTAAGACAATAATTCAATTTACCAAGACTAAATCCCAACTCTTCTGCCAATTTTCTTTGAGAAGAATTAGGATTTTGTTCAATTTTTCTTAAAATTTCAAAATGGTCTTTTTTATCTTTATTCATATGTTCAATAATTGAACATATCGTTCAAAGATTGAACAGTAAAGATAAATTTAATTTAATTTTTTTAAATTAGTATTTTTAGGCTTTAAAAGGTATTAATTGCTCAAAAAAGCCATTGTCGATAGCCAAATATATCCTGTTCCCCAAATTGTAATTTTAAAATTACCATTTATTAGATAATCTTTATAATTAGACTTCATATTATTTTGTTTTTTAAATTTTACTTTGGACTTATCTTGTCTTCCAAATTGCGCCCTAAGTTCGTTATATTCTTTCATTATGTCCTATTCTTTATAACTGCTAATTTTTGAGAACATTTTATCTTTTTTACCGTTTTGTTATATTGAAAATAATAACCATATAAAATTTTTAAACTTTTACAATATAATCTAAAATTTGTTAATAACTTTTTTGTTTAAATATTTTAGAATATCATAATATTCCATACTCATTTTAACTTTATCTGTAATTTTAAATTCCTTTAAAAATTTTTTTTTATATACTTTGCCAGGTTGAGATTGAGATTTAATATCAAATGAAGAATTTCCTGAAACTAGTTTATCTTGAATAGTGGTATACTTATTAATTTTTTCAAAATTTACATTTAATTTTTTAAATATTAATCTCATAGATTTTTCAGGATATTTGATCAAATTTTCATAACTTATTAAAAATACTCTTTTAGGAAATTTTTTTTGTAAAAATAAATAATCTATTGTTTTATGTCTCCAAAAATCCCAATACAAAAAAACCTTTTTTTTCTCTAATTTTTGACCTTTTTTAAAACTATGTCTTGCTTTTAAAAAAGATAATAACATTCCATCAAACTCTCTAATAGGACAAAGTAAAATTGATTCTTTAAGATTTTTAAGAAGAAAATAAGATTCTCTTCTCATGCCGGAATTAAACAAAATATAATTATAAGTATATTTTTTTTTTTTAGATCGCATCAGAACTTTAAATGCATCTAAATATAAAAATATGAAATCAAATACATTTTCTATTTTGAGAAATTTTTTTTTATTTATTCTAAAATATTTTTTAAAACCAATATAATCTAAATTTGGTATAAAGTTTTTGTAGTCTAAAATATAGTTTGATCTAGCAGGTTGATTACCAGATGGGCGATAATACCATTTATTAAAAAAATTTTTTTTTTGTTTATAATTCTTTTTGGAATAAAGGATTGAAGTATTGTATACTCTCTGCCACTTGTTTCTTGGAATAAATTTTTTTTTAAAAAATTGTGATAATCTTAAGTAAAAATCAAGTCTTCCAGATTTAATTTTTTTTATAAGATTTTTTTCATTTTTATTTGTTTGGTTAAATAAATTTGCAATGAAAGAATCCTCACCTGCTACACATGCAAAGGATTTGTTTCCATCTATCAATGAATTTAATAAGTGATTTCCTGATCTACCTGGACCTGAAATAATTAAAACTTTTTTTTTTTTGTATTTTAAAGAAGGTTTCCAAAAACTTTTATTTTTAAAGCTTGGATAACGAGCAAGCTTAAAACCATTAACTTCTTTAAAAAAAAAAGGAGATTTATAATCGTTTAAATCAAATTTTTTTTTTCTAATATACAGCTTGCTTGAGGGTATATTAATCATTTGGGATTATTGTAAATATATCTATATATTTAAATTGTAAAAATTTTTTTCAGTGCATAAATCAAGCCAATTGAGCTATTAGTACTGGTCAGCTGCACGCATTACTGCGCTTCCACACCCAGCCTATCAACGTGGTGGTCTACCACGGCTCTATAGGAAGAACTAGTTTTAAGGTGAGTTTCCCGCTTAGATGCTTTCAGCAGTTATCTCGTCCATACTTAGCTACCCGGCACTGCAGCTGGCGCTACAACCGGTCCACCAGTGGTATGTTCAACCCGGTCCTCTCGTACTAGGGTCAACTCCTCTCAATTCTTCTACACGCATAGCAGATAGGGACCGAACTGTCTCACGACGTTCTGAACCCAGCTCACGTACCACTTTAATTGGCGAACAGCCAAACCCTTGGGACCTGCTCCAGCCCCAGGATGTGATGAGCCGACATCGAGGTGCCAAACACTGCCGTCGATATGAGCTCTTGGGCAGTATCAGCCTGTTATCCCCGGCGTACCTTTTATCCGTTGAGCGATGGCCCTTCCACTCAGAACCACCGGATCACTATGACCGACTTTCGTCTCTGCTCGACTTGTCAGTCTCACAGTCAGGCAAGCTTATGCCATTGCACTCTACGAACGATTTCTGACCGTTCTGAGCTTACCTTCGCACGCCTCCGTTACTATTTGGGAGGCGACCGCCCCAGTCAAACTACCCACCATACAATGTCTTGATGCCGGATAACGGCAATCAGTTAGATATCAAGAAAAACAAAAGAGGTATTTCACTGGTGACTCCACAAAAGCTGACGCTTTCGCTTCAATGTCTCCCTCCTATGCTAAATATATTTTTCCTAATACCAATGTAAAGTTGCAGTAAAGGTGCACGGGGTCTTTCCGTCTAACTACGCGAACTCCGCATCTTCACGGAGAATTCAATTTCACTGAGTTGATGTTGGAGACAGCGGAGAAATCGTTACGCCATTCATGCAGGTCGGAACTTACCCGACAAGGAATTTCGCTACCTTAGGACCGTTATAGTTACGGCCGCCGTTTACTGGGGCTTCAGAAATGAGCTTGCACCCATCGCATTAACCTTCCAGCACCGGGCAGGCGTCAGACCCTATACATCCACTTACGTGTTAGCAGAGCCCTGTGTTTTTGATAAACAGTCGCTTCTCCCTGGCTTGTGCCACCTCTGTCTAGTTGCCTAAAAAAAGGTCTTCCTTATTCCGAAGTTACGGAAGCATTTTGCCGAGTTCCTTCAACATCATTCTCTCAAGCGCCTAGATATACTCTATTAATCCACCTGTGTCGGTTTAGGGTACGGTCTAATGATGGAGCTATTTCTTGGAACCTTTTCGCGGCAAGTTCAATCCATTAAGAACTCACAACTTACAAGATTCGTCACTACCATCTGGTTAAGGAATATTAACCTTATTTCCATCGACTACGGCTTTCGCCCTCGCCTTAGGTGCCGACTAACTCTGCGCGGATTAACCTTGCGCAGAAACCCTTGGATTTTCGGCGAAGAAGTTTTTCACTTCTTTTATCGTTACTTATGTCAGCATTCGCACTTCTGATACCTCCAGGATCCTTCACAGGTATCCCTTCACAGGCTTACAGAACGTTCCGCTACCAGTTGTAATTTTCGAAAAAATTACAAATCCACAGATTCGGTATATGATTTTAGCCCCGTTACATCTTCGGCGCAGAAACTCTATTAGACCGGTGAGCTGTTACGCTATCTTTAAAGGATGGCTGCTTCTAAGCCAACCTCCCGGCTGTTAAGGAATTTCCACATCCTTTCACACTTAATCATAATTTGGGGACCTTATCTGGTGGTCTGGGCTCTTTCCCTCTCGACCATGGACCTTAGCACCCACAGTCTGTCTGCTGAGGAACAATGTTTAGCATTCGGAGTTTTATTAGGTTTGGTAAGAATCTCTTCCCCCTAGCCCATTTAGTGCTCTACCTCTAAACATCTATTTACTCAACGCACTACCTAAATAGTTTTCGCGGAAAACCAGCTATCTACGAATTTGGTTGGCCTTTCACCCCTTACCACAAGTCATCCAAAGACTTTTCAACGTCAACTGGTTCGGTCCTCCGGTAAGTGTTACCTTACTTTCAACCTGCTCATGGTAAGCTCATTCGTTTTCGGGTCTAATTCATTAAACTAATCGCCCTATTAAGACTTGCTTTCGCTACGCCTACACCTAGATGGCTTAAGCTTGCTTAATAAATTAAGTCACTGACCCATTATACAAAAGGTACGCCGTCACTCTAAAAAGAGCTTCGACTGATTGTAGGCATGCGGTTTCAGGTTCTATTTCACTCCCCTAATAGGGGTTCTTTTCACCTTTCCCTCACGGTACTAGTTCACTATCGGTCACTGAAGAGTATTTAGGCTTAGAGGGTGGTCCCCCTATATTCGAGCAGGATTTCACGTGTCCCGCTTTACTCAAGAACTTTATTAAACATTACTTATACGGGACTATCACCCTCTATGGTTAGCTTTTCCAAACTATTCAAATTTTTTTAACAAAACTACTGGCCTAATCCGCTTTCGCTCGCCACTACTAACGGAATCTCAATTGATTTCTTTTCCTCTGGTTACTTAGATGTTTCAGTTCTCCAGGTTGTCTCTTTAAACCTATGTATTCAGTTTAAAGTACCACATAAAGTGGTGGGTTTCCCCATTCGGAAATTTTCGGATCAAAACTTACATACAGCTCCCCGAAACTTATCGCAGTATATCACGTCCTTCATCGGCTTTCAGTGCCAAGGCATCCGCCACACGCCCTTAAACGCTTGATTTATGCACAGAAAAAAATTCTGTGTTGAATCAAATTTTTATTTGAACATTAGCTAATAACATTACTAATGTTCGGATATAGATATTGATATTATTTATTATTTTTTATTTACGATTTTTATAACTAAGTGTTTCTGGTGGAGGATAGCGGGATCGAACCGCTGACCTCCTGAATGCAAATCAGGCGCTCTCCCAGCTGAGCTAATCCCCCTTAATTTTAAATTGGTGGGCCGAGAAAGACTCGAACTTTCGACCCCACCCTTATCAAGGGTGTGCTCTAACCAACTGAGCTACCGGCCCCCATGCAAGAGAAACACTGCTTTAAGAAGAGAAATGAGGACGGTCAACATTACCTATGTATATTATTTAGAATAAAATTTAACTTTTATTCATCCTTAGAAAGGAGGTAATCCAGCCGCAGGTTCCCCTACGGCTACCTTGTTACGACTTCACCCCAGTCGCTGACTATACCGTGGTCAAGGGTTTAAAACCTTGCCTTAAGGTAGAACCAACTCCCATGGTGTGACGGGCGGTGTGTACAAGACCCGGGAACGCATTCACCGTGGCACGCTGATCCACGATTACTAGTAATTCCAGCTTCATGCACTCGAGTTGCAGAGTGCAATCCGAACTGAGGTATCTTTTAAGGATTTGCTTAACGTCGCCGTCTTGCTTCCTGTTGTAGATACCATTGTAGCACGTGTGTAGCCCAACACGTAAGGGCCATGAGGACTTGACGTCATCCCCACCTTCCTCCAGCTTATCACTGGCAGTTCTTTCAGAGTGCCCAACTAAATGATGGCAACTAAAAGTGAGGGTTGCGCTCGTTGCGGGACTTAACCCAACATCTCACGACACGAGCTGACGACAGCCATGCAGCACCTGTGTTTCGTCCGGCCGAACCGAAAACTCTAATCTCTTAGAGTCGCGACGAACATGTCAAGTGTTGGTAAGGTTCTGCGCGTATCTTCGAATTAAACCACATGCTCCACTACTTGTGCGGGTCCCCGTCAATTCATTTGAGTTTTAACCTTGCGGTCGTACTCCCCAGGCGGTGTGTTTATTGCTTTCGCTGCGACACTGAAAATAAATTTCCAACGTCTAACACACATCGTTTACGGCATGGACTACGAGGGTATCTAATCCTCTTCGCTACCCATGCTTTCGTTCCTCAGTGTCAGTAATGATCCAGAAAGCTGCCTTCGCAATTGGTATTCTTTCTAATATCTACGAATTTCACCTCTACACTAGAAATTCTGCTTTCCTCTATCAAACTCTAGCTGAAAAGTTTTGATGGCAGTTCCAGAGTTAAGCTCTGGGATTTCACCACCAACTTTTTCAACCACCTACGAACTCTTTAAGCCCAGTAATTCCGAACTACGCTAGGTCCCTTCGTATTACCGCGGCTGCTGGCACGAAGTTAGCCGGACCTTCTTATTCGGGTACAGTCATTTTCTTCCCCGACGAAAGAGCTTTACAACCCAAGGGCCTTCTTCACTCACGCGGCATCGCTGCATCAGAGTTTCCTCCATTGTGCAAGATTCCCCACTGCTGCCTCCCGTAGGAGTTTGGGCCGTGTCTCAGTCCCAATGTGGCTGATCATCCTCTCAAATCAGCTATTGATCAAAGTCTTGGTAGGCCATTACCCCACCAACAAACTAATCAAGTGCAGGCTCATCCAATGGTGCATAAAGCTTTCTCCGTAAAGACTTATCCGGTATTAGCACAAGTTTCCTCGTGTTATTCCAGGCCAAAGGGCAGATACCTACATGTTACTCACCCGTCTGCCACTAAGTATTGCTACTCCGTTCGACTTGCATGTGTTAGGCGTGCCGCCAGCGTACGTTCTGAGCCATGATCAAACTCTCAAGTTTAAAAACGGCGCACACTAGCTTCCATATAAATTCTAAGAATAAAATTTATATGATGTTGAAGTGTGTACGACAAATTTTTGGTAACCTTAACCGTCCACACTTCTCTTCTTAAATTTTTACTTTTTAAATAGCTAATTGGGCAAAAAAAGCCCAATATTCCTCATAAAATATATTGTTTTTACAATATTACTTTGAGAAAGCTGATGCTTATAGGCTAAAATTATAGGAAATCAAGCGATTAAGGATAAAAAAACCATAAAAAAACCTATAAAAATAAGGGTTTTTTTGATTTTTTAAAAATCATAATTTATTAATTATAAATT
>CABYGR010000021.1 GCA_902518595.1 uncultured Pelagibacteraceae bacterium
GCAACAGTTACTGAGTCACCAGTATGTATTCCCATTGGATCAACATTTTCAATTGAGCAAATGATGATGCAGTTATCTTTTTTATCTCTTACAACTTCCATCTCAAATTCTTTCCAGCCCTCTAAACATTCTTCAACCAATACCTGGCTAACTGGAGACTCGTGAAGCCCACTTTTAATTATTTTTAAGTAGTCTTTTTTATTTTTAGCTATACCACCACCAAGACCTCCAAGTGTAAATGCAGGTCTTATAATTGCAGGAAGCCCAATTTTTTTTAAAACTTTAGATGCTTGATTGATATTGTTTACAATTTCAGATTTTGGTAAATCTAAACCAATATCGATCATATTTTTTCTAAATTTCTTTCTATCCTCTGCATTAGCAATTGCCTTAGAGTTTGCCCCTATCAGTTCAATCTTATATTTTTTTAAAATTCCCTTTTTTTCAGCTTCCATTGCATGTTTAAGAAAAATTGGAGTTGAGACAGGTGGATCAAATGTTCAATTTGCAATTAATCCTAAAAATGGTCGAATGGTTGTAATTGAAATGAACCCAAGAGTATCAAGATCATCAGCACTTGCATCAAAAGCAACTGGATTTCCAATTGCAAAGGTTGCCGCAAAACTTGCAGTTGGTTACACTTTAGATGAATTACAAAATGAAATCACCAAAGTAACACCTGCTTCATTTGAACCAAGTATTGATTACGTAGTAACAAAAATTCCAAGATTTACTTTTGAAAAATTTTCGACTTCTCCAGAAACTCTAGGTACTTCAATGAAATCAGTTGGTGAAGCAATGGCCATAGGAAGAAATTTCAAAGAATCTCTTCAAAAAGCATTAATATCTCTTGAAACTGGTTTTTCAGGATTAGATAGAATATTTGATTTAGACAAAAAACACATTGAAAAAAAACTTAAAGAGAATATTCCAAATAAACTCTTACTAGTTGCTGAAGCGATTAGAAAAAAAATTAATTTAAAAAGAATATTTACCTTATCGAAAATTGATCCATGGTTTCTAGAGCAAATTAAAGAAATAATAAATAATGAAATTAAGATCAAGAGCAAGGGGTTGCCAAAAAATTTTAATGAATTCAATAGAATAAAATCAATTGGTTTTTCTGACAAAAAATTAGCAGAATTAACAAATACATCTGAAGATATAATAAGAAGAAAAAGAACTGCACTTAAAATTTTACCAGTATTTAAAAAAGTTGATACTTGTGCAGCTGAATTTAGATCATTCACACCTTACATGTACTCAACATATCAGCGAAATTTCTCGATTAATTCAGAATGTGAAGCAGATCCATCAACTAAAAAAAAGATTATTATTCTGGGTGGTGGTCCTAATAGAATTGGACAAGGAATTGAATTTGATTATTGCTGTTGTCAGGCAAGTTTTTCATTAAAAGATGCGGGTTTTGAAACAATTATGGTTAATTGTAACCCTGAAACAGTCTCAACTGATTATGATACTAGTGATCGATTATACTTTGAACCTTTAAAAGAAGAATATGTTTTTAACATAATTAAAAAAGAGAGAGAAAAAGGAAACTTAGTTGGAATTATTGCTCAGTTTGGTGGACAAACTCCAATAAAATTAGCCAAATTTTTACACAATAACAAACTTCCAATATTAGGAACTCAATATACATCTATTGATTTAGCAGAGGACAGAGATCGATTTAGAAATCTTCTTAATAAACTAAAATTAAAACAAGCAGAAAGTGGAATTGCCAAAACGTTTAAAGAGGCAATAATAATAGCAGAAAAAATTGGTTTGCCTTTAATGGTTAGGCCATCTTATGTATTAGGTGGAAGAGCAATGGAAATTGTTCATGAAAAAAGTCAACTTAAAAACTTTGTTCAAGAAGCTTTTAAGGCTGCTGAAGATAATCCAATTTTAATAGATAAGTTTATTGACCATGCAATGGAAGTGGACGTTGATGCAATATCTGATGGAAAAAAAGTACATATTGCAGGGATAATGCAACACATTGAAGAAGCTGGAATTCACTCAGGAGACTCTGCATGTAGTTTGCCTCCTATATCAATTAAACCATACTTGATTAAAGAAATTGAAAATCAAACTAGAAAATTAGCTTTGGCCTTAAAAGTTAAAGGTTTCATGAATGTTCAATTTGCAATCAAAAAAGATGAAATTTATGTGATTGAAGTAAACCCTAGGGCAAGTAGAACAGTGCCATTTGTTTCAAAAGCGAAAGGTCTTCCACTTGCAAAAATTGCCTCAAGAGTAATGGCAGGCGAAAAATTATCTAAGTTTAATTTAAAAGATAAATCAAAAGGCATGTATGCAGTTAAAGAAGCTGTATTTCCCTTTAATAAATTTCCAAATAGTGATTTGCTTTTAGGCCCAGAGATGAAATCAACAGGTGAAGTGATGGGATTTGATAAAAATTTTGGAATGGCATTTGCTAAAAGCCAAATTGCATCAGCAAATTCATTACCAAAACAAGGACTTGCCTTTATATCTCTAAAAGATTCTCACAAGGATGAGGGAATTTATTTAGCAAGAGACCTTATCAAGTTGGGCTTCACATTATGTGCAACAAGAGGAACTGCAGAATACATTAGAAAATATAGAATGAAATGTAGAATTATTAATAAAGTAAGTAGTGGTTCTCCCCACATAGTAGATATCTTGGACTCTAAAAAAATTGGACTTGTTATTAATACTGGTGGAGGAAATACTGAACACAGACTAAATGATGCAATTGCACTAAGAAGAGCAACTCTAAAAAATAAAGTTCCTTACTGTACAAATATGTCAACTGCTCTGGCTTGTTTAGAGGCAATTAAATCACTTAAAACTAAAAAATTAGAAGTTATCTCTCTTCAGGATGTTTAAGTATTTACTTTCCAATCTGTCTCGAAAGTTACATAATTTACTTGTATACAGCGCCTTTCTTTAACTATTTTCTTCTTTTCCATTCCATGCCAAGTATTAGGACCGCTTGTAAATAAATATCCATAATTATGTTTATAAGGAACTGTTTTTACTTTTTCTAATTTATTATTATAAAAATCTGTACCCAAATCTTCCGACTCATTTGCATTATTCACAAAAATTAATCCTGACATTAATTTTTCTTTAATGTCACAATGAGGCTTTAACCAGAAACCTTCTCGATCACAAATAACCTCAACTCTAACATAAGAATTTGATAAATCTTTATTAATCATTTTTGAAATAGTTTGATGTACTTCTTTAGATTGTAGTTCATTAATAAATTTAACTAAGTTTGGAAATTGCAACGCATTTTCTTTTGTTATAAAACATCTAAATTTAATTGCTTCACCACCAGACACTATCCCCTCTCTAAACTCTGCAGCCCCTCCATCAATTGCTCTTGTTCCATCATAATTTAAATTATGTTTGCTAACATCCGGAATATCTGCTTTAACTATTTCCTCTATTGCACTATTTGTAAGAGCGCTATGATATTCCCAATGATCAAATGGAAATTGATGTTTTCGAGAGTGATTTTGAATTGAATTTAAAAATGACATTAAGTTAATCGTTTTTTTATTTCTTTTGCTATTCTACTGGTTTCATCAAGAGTTTCATAGTTCCAAGTTTCTAATCTATTGTCTAATTTTTTTATAATGTTTAGTCGAGTAAAAAGTTCCCTGAATTTTTTAATTCTATGATCATTTTTTTTTGATGGGATATCAGCTATATATATTGGTTTTCCAGTTAAAGCAGCTTCCGAAATCATTGAAGTAGAGTCGCATGTTACAGCGATATATTTTGCTAAAGATAGAGAAGACAAGTAAGCCTTTTTATCAACATTTTCTATTATTAAACTGTTTGAACTTAATTGATTTTTAGAAAGTTCAATTATATTTTTTGGTGTTCTCATTGATGGAACAATAATTCCTTGAAGATTATTTTCTTCAATTAAATTATTAAATAAATAAAAAATATTTGAGATATTTTCATTTGAATAATCATAGTGTTTTGTTGGGCCACCCAATATTAACAAAAAATAATTTTTATCAGTATCTAGTCTATTTTTTAAATAATCCGTATGATCATTAATTTCTTTTTTTGTAAGATAGTGTATAGCACCTTTAGTCAAAAAAACATTTTCACCTGAAAGACCATCGTGCTCTGGTGCAATTACATAACTAAAATTATTTAAATTTACTTTTGGATCTTGAATATGAATATTTGTGATTTTTTTGGACGAATTTTTTTTCAGATAAATTGAGGGAATAATGCTTTTTCTTCCACACGAAATTATTACATCAAAATCTTCTACACTAATCTTTTTAAATACTTTTTGAGAGATAGGCGTTATCTTTGGAGGAAAAAATTTCCAAAAATTATTTAGTTCAACTGTGTGGTGAGTAAATTCTAAATCTAGAGCTTTTGCTAATCCTTCAACTTGACTAATCATGCCGTGCATTCCCTGAGTTAATAATATGCCTTTTAATTTAGTCATTAATTACTATATAGCTTTCATATGAGTCAAAATCCAACTAAACACACAAAAGTGTTAATAATTGGATCTGGTCCAGCCGGATACACAGCTGCTGTTTATGCGGCGCGTGCAATGTTAAATCCTATTTTAGTACATGGGTCTGAGCCCGGTGGACAATTAACTACAACAACTGATGTAGAAAATTACCCAGGTTTTGCAGAGGTAATTCAAGGTCCTTGGCTGATGGATCAAATGAAAGAACAAGCTAGAGCTGTTGGAACAGAAATGATCGAAGATCATATTTCTTCAGTAAATTTAAAATCTAAACCATTTGAAGCTGTTGGTGATAGTGGTCAAAAATATACTGCAGATAGTGTAATTATTTCTACAGGGGCTCAAGCAAGATGGCTCAATTTAAAATCAGAACAAGAATTTAGGGGTTTTGGTGTTTCGGCATGTGCTACTTGTGATGGTTTTTTCTTTAAAGAAAAAGAGGTTGCAGTTGTAGGAGGTGGTAACGCGGCAGTTGAAGAAGCAATATTTCTTACAAAGTTTGCATCAAAAGTTAAGTTAATCCATAGAAGAGACAGTTTGAGAGCTGAAAAAATGCTTCAAAAAAAATTAATGGAAAATAAAAAAATAGAAATAATTTGGGACTCTGTAATTGAAGATGTTATTGGTGAGACCAAACCTAAAAATGTCAAAAGTATTAAAATTAAAAATTTAAAAACTAATAAAATTGAAGAAATCAAAGTTGATGGCTTATTTATTGCTATTGGGCATGATCCAGCAACATCTCTATTTAAAGAACAATTAAAGATGGACAAAGAAGGGTATTTGATAACCAAACCAGACTCTACAGAGACTAATATTCCTGGAGTTTATGCGGCTGGAGATGTAAAGGATAAAACTTTCAGACAAGCAGTAACTGCTGCAGGAATGGGATGTATGGCTGCACTTGAGGCTGAAAAATATATATCTTCAAATTAAATGACTGAAACAGTTTTAATTGTTGGAGTAGGCCCTGGTCTGAGCTCCTCTATTGCAAGACTTTGTGCATCTAAAAATATGAAAGTTATTTTAGCTTCAAGAGACATAAAAAAATTAGATAATTTAAAAAAAGAAATTAATGCTTACACAATAGCTTGTGACTCAAGCAATATTAAAAGTGTTCAAAAACTATTTAAAGATGTTGATAAAATCGGAGTACCAAACTTGGTAGTTTATAATCCTTCTATGAGGTTTAAAGGTTCAATTATAGAGCTTGATCCTATACAAACTCAAAAAGCAATTAATGTTACATGTTTTGGTGCATTTTTAGTTGCTCAAGAAGCAACAAAGAGAATGATAAAAAGAAAAAGTGGAAGTATTTTTTTCACCGGTGCGTCTGCAGGAGTTAAAGGTTTTCCAAATTCATCTGTGTTTGCAATGGGAAAATTTGGTCTTAGAGGGCTTGCGCAATCACTGGCTAGAGAACTTCATCCACAAAATATCCATATAGGACATTTTGTTATAGACGGAGCAATAAATGATGAACCTTATGGAAAATATAAGACAATGCATCCAGACGAAATTGCAAAAATATATCTTCAGTTTCATAAACAAGATAAAAGTGCTTGGGCATGGGAAATTGAATTAAGAACATCTGTTGAGAAATTTTAAATTTAATTAATACTTAAATCAGCTATTTATTTAAACTTTCACAAAAAGATTTTATTCTACCCATTGCTTTTTTTAAATTTTTCATTGAAGTAGCATAAGAGATTCTAAAATATCCGTCTAAGCCAAATGCGGATCCTTGTACTACAGCAACATTTGATTTTTCTAGTAATTTTTGAACAAAATCTGTATCAGTTTTTAATTTTGTTTTTTTATTTAAAAAATCTTTGCAACTTGGAAAAACATAAAATGCACCGTTGGGTTTTAAACAATTAATTCCTTTGATGTTGTTAAGGCTCCTAACAACAAAATCCCTTCTTTCTTTAAAAGCTTTCGATCTTTTTTTAATAAATACTTGATTGCCATTTAAAGCTTCGACGGCAGCTGCTTGGCTTATAGAAGAAGGGTTTGAGGTAGATTGTGATTGAATTTTGCCAATTGCTTTAATTATATCTTTAGGACCTGCTGCATAACCTATTCTCCAACCAGTCATTGCGTACGATTTACTTACACCGTTCATTGTAAGAGTTCTATCTCTTAACTTTGAAATTTGAGCAATTGTGAAGAAGTTAAAATTATCATATTTAATATGTTCATAAATATCATCACTTAAAATATGAACTTTTTTATTTTTTATCAAAACTTTAGCTAAATCTTCAATTTCTTTTTTTAAGTATCCTGCACCAGTAGGATTTGAAGGTGAATTAATAATTACCCATTTTGTTTTTTTTGTAATAGCTTTTTTTAATTTTTTTGCAGTAATTTTAAATCCTTCTTGTTCTGTACATTTAACAATTTTAGGTTTACCTCCTGCTAATAAAACCATATCTGGATATGATACCCAAAAAGGTGCTGGAATAATTACTTCGTCTCCTTTATTTAAGGTTGCCATAAAAGCATTATAAAGAACTTGCTTACCCCCAGTTCCAACAGTTATCTGATCGGTTGAATAATTTAATTTATTTTCTTTTTTAAACTTATCTACTATTGCTTTTTTTAAAGTGGGAGTACCATCTACAGCTGTATATTTAGTATCACCGCTTTTAATCGCTTTAATTGCAGCATTTTTAATATTATCAGGTGTATCAAAATCAGGTTCTCCAGCACCTAGACCAATTACATCCTTACCGGCAGCTCTAAGTTCCCTAGCTTTTTGAGTAACAGCAATTGTTGGTGATGGTTTAATTCTTTTTAGACTGTCAGATATTATGCTCATTGAAATATAATTTTAATCTACTAGTTTTATAGATAATGCAGAATACTTATCAAGATTTAATTACAGCTGTTCAGAATAAAAATCCTAAGATAAACCCTAAACTTGAGGGTGGAAAAAAGTTTCAAATTAAAACTGATTTTAAACCTGCAGGCGATCAGCCAGAAGCTATCAAAAAACTAGTTAATGGTGCTAACAAAAATGAACTTAGTCAAGTTTTGTTAGGTGTAACTGGTTCAGGAAAAACATTTACAATGGCAAAAGTTATTGAAAAAACTAATAGGCCTGCACTAATTCTAGCTCCCAATAAAACTCTAGCAGCCCAATTATACGGTGAAATGAAATCTTTTTTTCCAGATAATGCTGTTGAATATTTTGTATCTTACTATGATTATTATACTCCTGAAGCATACGTTCCTCGTTCAGACACCTATATTGAAAAAGAGGCGTCAATTAATGAACAAATTGATCGAATGCGTCACTCAGCAACAAGATCATTATTAGAAAGAGACGATACTGTTATTGTATCCAGTGTTTCTTGTATTTATGGATTGGGTTCAGTTGAAGCTTATAGTAAAATGACTCTAAGTCTTAAGACTGGGTATGACTACAATAGAGAAGAATTAATTAAATCTTTAGTTGCACTTCAATATAAAAGAAATGATCAAAACTTTTATAGAGGAACTTTTAGAGCGCGGGGTGAATACTTAGAAATTTTTCCATCTCACTTAGAGGATCGTGCTTGGAGATTAAATTTATTCGGAGATAAATTAGAAAAAATTGAAGAGTTTGATCCTCTTACTGGTGATTTGGTAAATGAACTTAATGTAATTAAAGTTTATGCAAATAGTCACTACATCACTCCAAAACCAACTATAGAGCAAGCAATAATAAAAATTAAAAAGGAGTTAGAGAGTACATTAAAAAAATTTAGAGAACAAAATAAATTACTTGAAGCTCAAAGATTAGAGGAAAGAACTAAATTTGATTTAGAAATGATTGAAGCAACTGGATCATGTGCGGGTATTGAAAACTATTCAAGATTTTTATCAGGAAGAAAGCCTGGTGAACCGCCCCCTACTCTTTTTGAATATTTTCCAGACAATACTTTGATCTTTGTTGATGAATGTCATGTAACTGTTCCACAATTGAATGGGATGTACAAGGGGGATAGATCAAGAAAAAGTAATCTTGCAGAATATGGTTTTAGATTACCTTCGTGTATGGACAATAGACCACTAAAATTTGAAGAATGGGATGCCATGAGAACTCAAACTGTCTTTGTCTCTGCGACTCCTGGACCGTGGGAATTGAAGCAAGTTAAAAATAAATTTATTGAACAAGTCATTAGACCTACTGGTCTTATAGATCCTCCAGTTGAAATTAGACCTGCTAAAAATCAAGTAGATGATTTAATGCATGAATGTAAAAAAGTAGTAGATAATAATTATAGAGTTCTTGTAACTACTTTGACAAAAAAAATGGCTGAAGACCTAACAGAATACCTTCATGAAAATGGTATTAAAGTTAGATATATGCATTCTGATATTGATACTCTTGAAAGAATAGAAATAATGAGAGACCTTAGATTGGGTGTGTTTGATGTTTTAGTAGGTATCAACCTTCTTAGAGAAGGCTTAGATATACCTGAGTGTGCATTAGTAGGGATTTTAGATGCAGATAAAGAAGGTTTTTTAAGATCAGAAACTTCTTTAATACAAACAATTGGAAGAGCAGCTAGAAATTTAGATGGTAAAGTTATTCTTTACGCTGACAAAGAAACTAAAAGCATTAAAAATGCTATTAAAGAAACAGATAGAAGACGATCTATACAAGTTTCATATAATAAAAAATATAAGATTGATGCAAAGAGTATTAAAAAAGACATTGGAGATGTTTTAGAAAGTGTCTATGAAAAAGATTATGTTAAAGTTGGAACTGATGAAAATATTGGCGGCAATCTTAAAAAGCATTTAAAGGCTCTCAATAAAAGAATGAAAGAGTCAGCAACCAACCTGGAATTTGAAGAAGCTGCTAAAATTAGAGACGAAATAAGAAAACTTGAAGCTTCTGAATTAGAAATTACTTTAAATCCTAAAG
>CABYGR010000022.1 GCA_902518595.1 uncultured Pelagibacteraceae bacterium
CTCTAAAGGTTTAGAAAATTTAAATATTGGAACTACTTTTTATAATTCAAATTATAAAACTTTTAAAAGTACTCCTTCTTTTTCTACGTTTGAAGAAAGAAACTCTTTTAATGAAAAAAATTTACAAGAAACAATTACATTCCCATTTAAAAAGAGAAATTTATATTGCTTTATTAAATCTGGACTGTCCTGGCACTCTGTAAAAAAATTAGAAATTCCTGAAGATGAGGTTAGAAAGTCTATTAATATAAATCTTAAAATTTAAATATTGTTAAACATTTTTTTAACACTTTTGTGATATATTAAGTGATTGATATTTACGATATTAAAGATAAAAAAAATATTTGTTAATTAAGAAATGTATAAATTAGAAGAAAATATTTATATTCAACTATGTAAGCTTAGAGATGAATTTAATCTCTTGGGTATAAAAGCAGAGTTTGAAGCTGAAGGTTCATCCTTTAGGGACCTCATGAGACTGAGAAGGCTTACATCTAAAGTGGGTGTAAAACTTTTTTTAAAAATTGGAGGTGTTGAGGCTATTAGAGATATAAAAGATGCTCTAGAGCTAGATGTTGACGGTCTAATTGCTCCTATGGTTGAAAGTAAATTTGGAGCAAAAAAATTTTACGATAGCTTACAAAAATTTTATAAAGATCATAAAATTCACACCTCAATTAATATTGAAACAAAAAGTTCTATTGATCAAATTGATGAAATTTTAAAGTTCGCGAATGGAAAATTCGACAATATAACCATCGGTCGATCTGATTTAACGGCTTCATACTTTGATGATGATATTAAGCCAGATAGTGATTTTACTTTAGATCTTTTAAGACAGATTGGTAAAAAAGCAAAAAAATCTAATTTGACTTTTACAGTAGGAGGTAGTGTTTCAAAAAAAACTATCGAAAAAATCAACACTAATTTTTCAGACTTAAAAGAAATTGTTTCGAAACTAGAAACAAGGAAAGTAATGCTACCAACAAAAGTATTTGTCGAAAAAGAAAATGCTTTAAATGAAGTTTTAAAGTTTGAAGAACTTTACATATTATCAAAAAAAGATTTTAGTGATGTTCAAATTAGTTCTGAAATATCTAGATTAACTGAACTTAAAAGGAGAAAATAATGAGTTTTACAATAATAATTCCAGCCCAAGAAAAAAATAGATATCACGAACAAGGTGATCTAGCTCCTTTTGGACAAACTACTTTACTTGAATGGAAAATTGCACAATGTAAAGAGTTTGCAGAATTGTCTCAAATAAATATTTGCTCTGATAGTGAAATCATAAAAGAAATAGCTCAAAAAGAGGGAATAAATTATATAAAACGAAAAGCTGGACTAAGTTATAAAGAAATGCTTTTTAAAAGTGTTGAAGCAATTAGTGATAAAGACGTAATCTTAATAAATACAACTTCACCATTTATTGGATCAAAAGTTTATAAAGATATGTATAATGAATATAAATCAAAAAAATTAAATTCATTAATTTCTGTAGAAAAGAAAAAAGAATATATTTTTTTTGATCAAGAAAAATTCAATTTTACTGATAACTTTACTCCTAGAGAAAATGTAAAACCAATTTATATAGCTACAAATGGTTGTTACATTTTTAATAGAGATTTAGCTCTTGATCATCAAAAATTTCTTTCAAATAATCCAAGTCTTTTTGAAGTTGATTCTTTTACAGCTACAGAAATAAAAGATGTTAAAGATTATAAAATTGCTAGAGAGATGATAACTACATATTTTCAAGAAGACTTAGATGTTTAAATATACTGCGGTAATTCCTGTAAGAGCTGGCAGCAGAAGGTTAAAAGATAAAAATATTTCTAAATTTGCAAATTCGAATTTATTAGAAAATAAGATTGATATTTTAAAGAAAGTTAATCTAATTGAAAACATAGTTGTATCTTCAGATTCTGATCAAATGTTAGATATGGCAATAAAAAAAAATGTTAAAATCCATAAAAGAGCTATTGAGTTTTGTGATGAAAAGACTCAACCTTTTGGTGCTGTAGTCAAACATATCTGTGAGTCTGTAGATGGTGAAAATATTATTTGGTCTACAGTAACATCTCCATTAATTTCAAACGAAACATATTTAAAAAGTTTAGATAATTACGAAAAAAATGTAATTAAAAGTAACGATTTTGACTCTTTAATTTCAGTTGAGCCATTTAAAAGGTATATTTGGAACAAAAAAAAACCTATTAATTATGAGCTAGGGTTAAAGCATTTACCTAGTCAAGAACTAGAAGAATTATATTTTGTAAGTGATGGAATTCTTATAGCTCCTAGATTAAAAATGATAGAGTGGAAATATTTTCATGGCCCTAATCCATACAAGATGTCTTTAAATAGAATAGAAAGTATAGATATAGATGACGGTATGGATTTAGAAATAGCAAAATTTTACTATGAAAAATATTTTTCTAAATAAAGAAATTTAAATAATTAAAATGACAAATTATTCTGAAAAGTTTGAAAAAATGAGGATTGCCGGAAAACTGGCATCACAAACTTTGGATATGCTTACAAATAATATTAAAGAAGGTGTTTCCACAGACTATATAGATAAACTTGGTTATGAATTTATAAGAGATAATGGTGGATACTCTGCCCCATTATATTATCGTGGTTTTAAAAAATCTTTATGTACTTCACTTAATCATGTTGTTTGCCATGGAATTCCATCTGAGAATAGAATTTTAGTTGAGGGAGATGCTGTAAATGTTGATGTAACAGCGATTGTAAATGAACATTATGGAGATACTAGCAGAATGTTTTGTATTGGGAAAACTCCTATAAAACTAAATAATCTTATAGATGCTACATATGAGTCTATGATGAGAGCAATTAAAATTTTAAAACCTGGAATTAAACTTGGAGATATTGGATATGAAATTCAATCTTATATTGAAGAAAAAGGTTTTTCAGTTGTAAGAGATTTTTGTGGACATGGAATTAGCACTACATTTCATGAACCGCCAAATATATTACACTATGGAAGTAAAAATACTGGTATGGAGTTAAAGCCTGGAATAACTTTTACTATTGAGCCAATGATCAATGCAGGAAACTTTGGTGTCAAAATGCTTAATGATGGTTGGACTGCAGTTACTAAAGATAAATCTTTATCTGCACAATTTGAACATACACTTGGAATTACTGAAAATGGTTATGAAATCTTTACAGAATCTGCTAAAGGTTATTCAAAGCCTCCATACTTATAACTAATGATAAAAAGATACTCGAGAAAAGAACTTACCGATATTTGGTCAGAGGAAAATAAATATAAAATTTGGCTAGATGTAGAGGTAGCAGCAGCTCAAGCAATGGAGAAATTAGGTCAAATACCTAAAGGTGTTTCTTCAATAGTAAGAAAAAAAGCTAGAATAAATGTTAAAAGAATTCATCAGATTGAAGATCAAGTTAAGCATGATGTTATTGCTTTTTTAACATCCGTTACAGAAAAGGCTGGTATTAAAGCTAGATATCTGCATCAGGGAATGACTTCATCTGATGTTTTGGATACAAGTTTTAATATTCAGTTGGTTCAATCAGGAAAAATAATTCTTAAAGATTTAGATCTGATTCTCAAAGTTCTTAAAAAAAAAGCGATAAAGTATAAATTTACTCCTTGTATGGGTAGAAGTCATGGTATCCATGCTGAGCCAATAACATTTGGTTTAAAACTAGCGTCTTTTTATGAGGAATTTAAGAGAAATAAAAAGAGATTAGTATATGCAATAGATGAAGTTTCTACATGTGCAATTTCTGGAGCAGTCGGAACGTTCGCAAATATTAACCCAAATGTTGAAAGACATGTTGCAAAAAAACTTAATTTAAAAGTGGAGCCTATTTCCACCCAGATTATTCCAAGAGACAGACATGCTTTCTATTTTTCAATTTTAGGAATTATTGCAGGTTCAATTGAGAGAGTTGCTACTGAAATCAGACATTTGCAAAGAACAGAAGTTTATGAGCTGCAAGAATATTTTTCAAAAAATCAAAAAGGTTCTTCAGCAATGCCTCACAAAAAAAATCCAATATTAAGTGAAAATCTTACTGGTTTAGCCAGGATAGTTAGAAGTTCTGTGAACCCTGCTTTAGAAAATATAGCTTTATGGCATGAAAGAGATATCTCTCATTCGAGTGTTGAGAGAAACATTGGTCCTGATGCTAATATCACTATAGATTTTGCTTTAGTAAGATTAACAAGCATTTTAGACAACATGATTGTTTATCCTAAGAGAATGTTAAAAAATTTAAACATTACTAAAGGATTAATTTTCTCACAAAAACTAATGCTTGAACTAACTAAAACCGGTTTAAGTAGAGAAAAATCATACAAGTTGGTTCAAAGTTACTCAAAAAAATGTTTTGCTGAAAACTTAGATTTGTTTAATGTTGTCCAGTCTGACAAATACATGATGAGTAAAATTTCACAAAAAAAATTAAAATCTATTTTTAGTTATTCAAAACATTTTAAAAATGTGAATCTAATTTTTAGAAGAGTGTTTAAATAATGAAAAAAGGTAAAAAACTTTATGAGGGAAAAGCTAAAATTATCTATTCTACTAGTGATAAAGGTTTAGTTATTCAATATTTTAAAGATGATGCAACTGCATTTAACAATCAAAAGAAGACTACTATTGAAGGTAAGGGAGTTTTAAACAACCGTATTTCAGAACATATTCTCTCAAATTTATCTCAAATTGGAATTAAAAATCATTTAGTTAAAAGATTGAATATGAGAGAGCAAATAATCAAATTTGTAGAGATTATTCCTATCGAGTTTATTGTTAGGAATGTAGCAACTGGATCTATTACTAAAAGACTTGGTATTGTAGATGGAACAGTTCTTAGAGAACCTCTAATTGAATACTGCTTAAAAGATGACAAACTTGGTGACCCATTAGTGGCCGAAGAGCATATTTATGCATTTGAATGGGCAACAAAAAAAGAGATAGAAAAAGTAAAAAAAATGATCTTAAGAATTAATGACTTTATGATAGGAATGTTTAGAGGAATTGGAATTAAACTAATTGATTTCAAATTGGAATTTGGAAGAGTTAAAGTTAATGGAAAAAATGAAATTATTCTAGCTGATGAAATAAGTCCTGATACTTGCAGATTGTGGGACTCTATAACTGACAAAAAACTTGATAAAGATAGATTTAGGAAAGATCTTGGAGATTTAATTCCAGCCTATACGGAAGTTGCAAAAAGATTAGGTATTCTTCATGAACAATCAAATGTTTCTGCGGTAAACGTAACTAAATTGTCATCAGTTAAAAAAAAGATTAAATGAAAGTATCTACAATTATAACTCTAAAAAAAGATGTTTTGGATCCCCAGGGTAAAGTAATTCATCAAGCTTTAGATGGTATGGGATTTAAAAATGTAAATGAAATAAGACAAGGAAAATATTTTGAAATTGATATTAATGAAGAAGATCCTAAGAAAGCTAAACTTATTGTGGAAGATATGTGTAAAAAACTTTTAGCTAATCTTGTAATAGAAAATTATAAAATTATTGAAACACAGTAATTAATGAAATCAGCTGTTATAACCTTCCCTGGTTCAAATTGTGATAGAGACATGGATGTTGCTCTAAATAAATTTGGATTCAAAAATAAGATGGTTTGGCATGATGATAATGAATTACCAAAAAGTGATCTGGTTGTCTTGCCTGGAGGCTTTTCCTACGGTGACTATCTTCGTTGTGGAAGTATGGCATCAAAGTCTAAAATAATGCAATCAGTTATAAATTTTGCAAAATCTGGTGGTCTAGTTATGGGGATTTGTAATGGATTTCAAATATTAATTGAAACAGGTCTAGTTCCTGGTGTTTTATTAAGAAATAAATATACACAGTTTATATGCAAAAATGTTTTTGTAAAAGTAGATAGTAAAGAGAATCCTTATTTCAAAAATCTTGATAAAGATATTTTTGAGTTTCATATAGCTCATAATGAAGGAAATTATTTTTGTACAAAAGATCAACTTAAAGAAATTGAGGATAATAATCAAATAGCTATTTATTATTGTAATAAAGATGGACAAACTGAAAATCAATATAACCCAAATGGATCAAAAAAAAATATTGCAGGTATTTTTAATAAAGAAAAAAATGTATTGGGCATGATGCCTCATCCAGAGAGAATGATTGATGAATGTTTGTCTGGTGAAGATGGCTCTATTTTTTTTAAAAATTTAATAAATAATATAAAATAATGTTAGTTAATGAAAAAATTGCAATTGAACATGGTCTAAAAGCTGAAGAATATAAAAGAATTTGTGATTTATTAAAAAGGACACCTAATATTACTGAATTAGGAATATTTTCAGCAATGTGGAATGAGCATTGTTCTTACAAATCATCTAGACTTCATTTGAAAAAGTTACCAACTAAAGGAAAAAAAGTTATTCAAGGTCCAGGTGAAAATGCTGGAGTAATAGATATTGAAGATGGTGATGCAATAGTTTTTAAAATTGAAAGTCATAACCATCCATCATTTATAGAACCTTATCAGGGTGCAGCCACTGGAGTTGGTGGAATTATGAGAGATGTTTTTACAATGGGAGCAAGACCAATCGCTAACTTAAATTCCATTCATTTTGGTTCTCCACATCACAAAAAAACAAAAAATTTGTTAAGAGGAGTTGTTCATGGAATTGGAGGATATGGTAATTGTATGGGTGTACCAACTGTTGCTGGGCAAACATCTTTTGATAGCTCGTATAATGGAAATATTTTAGTAAATGCTATGACTTTGGGATTAGTTAAAAAAAATAAGTTATTTTATTCTAAGGCTACAGGTTTAAACAAACCAGTTATTTATGTTGGTTCTAAAACAGGTAGAGATGGTATTCATGGTGCCAGTATGGCATCAGCCAGTTTTGATGAAAAAATTGAGGAAAAAAAACCTACTGTTCAAGTAGGAGATCCTTTTACGGAAAAGCTTCTCCTCGAAGCTTGCTTAGAACTAATGGCGGGTGACTCAATTATTGCAATCCAAGATATGGGTGCTGCAGGTCTAACATCTTCAAGTATAGAGATGGCATCTAAAGGTAATTTAGGAATTGAAATAAATTTAAATAAAGTTCCATGTAGAGAAGCAAAAATGACACCTTATGAGATTATGCTTTCTGAAAGTCAAGAAAGAATGTTGATAGTTTTAGAAAATGGAAAAGAAGATTTGGCAAAGAAAATATTTGAAAAATGGAATTTAGATTTTTCAGTAATTGGCAAAACAACAAATTCAAAAAATATAGAATTATTTTTTGATGAAAAAAAAGTTGCAAATATACCAGTAAATACCCTAGTAGAAAATTCTCCTATGTACGACAGGAAATGGAAAAAATCTAAGTTACCCAAAAAAAATAAGATTAAAAAGGAAACTCTTAATAAATTAAAGATTAAAGATATTTTATCAAAAATATTATCAAGTCCTAATGTTTGTAGTAAAGAATGGATCTGGCAACAGTACGATCATACTGTTATGGGAGATACTATTCAAAAACCAGGTGGAGACTCTGGTGTAGTTAGAGTTCATGGATCAAATAAAGCAGTCGCTGCATCAGTTGATTCTTCAGCAGTATATTGTTGGGCTCATCCATTAACTGGAGGTAAACAAGTGGTAGCTGAAAGTTGGAGAAACTTAATTTCTGTTGGAGCAACTCCGATAGCAATAACTAATTGTTTAAATTTTGGAAGTCCTGAGAATGAAGATAATATGGGTGAATTTGTTGAGTGTGTCCAAGGAATTGGTGAGTCAAGTAAATATTTAAATTTTCCAGTAGTTTCAGGAAATGTATCTTTTTACAATCAAACTAAAGAAATTGGAATTAAACCTACTCCTTCCATAGGTGGCGTTGGTTTAATTAAAGATTACAAAAAAATGGTTACCATGGACTTTAAAGAAATTGATAATTTGGTATTAGTTATAGGAAAAACTGAAGGTCATATTGATCAAAGCTTATTTGCTAGAATTATTTTAGATGAAAAGAATGGTCCTCCACCAGAGGTTAATTTATTTAATGAAAAAAATAATGGTGAGTCTTTACTAAATTTAATAGAAAAAGGTTATATTAAAAGTGCTCATGATGTTTCATTGGGCGGTATAATTACTGCCATAAGTAAAATGTCCATAAAAGGAAACAAAGGGATTAAGATAAAAAAATCTAAAGATTTAATGAATGATATTGAATATTTTTTTGCTGAA
>CABYGR010000023.1 GCA_902518595.1 uncultured Pelagibacteraceae bacterium
CCTCTTCCTTCATTAGATGGCAAAACTCCTTCAGCAATTAAAAATGAGCTTGCTCTCAAATGATCTGCTATAACTCTAAAACTTGATAGATTTGATTGATTAGGTTTTTTCTTTACAATATCAGAAGTGGATTGAATTAATTTTTTAAAATGATCAGTCTCATAATTATCATGGGTTCCCTGAAGTAAGGCTGCAATTCTTTCTAAACCCATTCCTGTATCAACAGATGGTTTTGGAAGATCTACCCTCTTATCTTTTGAAATCTGTTCATACTGCATGAAAACTAAGTTCCAAATTTCTATAAATCGATCACCATCTTCATCCTTTGTACCTGGTAAACCTCCATTTAAATGATCACCATGGTCATAAAAAATTTCAGAGCAAGGACCACATGGTCCAGTCTCTCCCATCGACCAAAAATTATCAGATGTTGAAATTCTTATAATACGATCATCGCTAAAACCCGCTATTTTCTTCCATAAATTGAATGCTTCATCATCTTCTTCAAAAACTGTTACATAAAGTTTATTTTTGTCTATTCCAAACTCTTTAGTAATTAAATCCCAAGCATAATGAATTGCTTTTTCTTTAAAATAATCACCAAAAGAAAAGTTTCCTAACATTTCAAAAAAAGTATGATGTCGTGGAGTATATCCAACGTTCTCTAGATCATTATGTTTTCCACCTGCTCTTACACATTTTTGAGAAGTAGTTGCTCTTTGATAATCTCTTTTTTCTAATCCAGTAAATACATTTTTGAACTGAACCATTCCAGAATTAGCAAACATTAAAGTTGGGTCGTTGTTTGGAACTAGATTGCTAGACTCAACAATCTTATGATCATTTTTCTCAAAGTATTTTAAGAATGTTTCTCTTATTTGATTTAATGATTTCTGAGCCATATTTCTAAAATACAGCTTTTTTATTCTATGTCTAGATAGCGATAAGGGGAAAAAGGCGCTTAATATAAGCGCCTTTTATAATTTAAAGATGACCTTTAATTCTAGTTCTTTTTGGAGGGAGTAGCTTCTTGTTCTGCTTCTTCTTTTTCAGCTACTTTCTTCTCTTTTTCAATTTTTTCAGGACTCAATGGATTTCCTTCAATCTTTTTAGAAATCACACCAGCTTTTTCTCTAATTGCCATTTCAATTTCTGCAGCAACCTTTGGATTTTGAGCTAAATAGACTTTGGCGTTTTCTCTTCCTTGTCCTATTTTCTCACCTTTATAAGCATACCATGCACCTGATTTTTCGATAATATCGGCTTTAGCTCCTAGATCCACTAGTTCACCCATTTTACTAATTCCTTTTCCATACATTAAATCGAACTCAACAACTTTAAATGGTGGTGCAACTTTATTTTTAACTACTTTAACTCTTGTAGAGTTACCAATAATTTCATCTTTATCTTTAATGGCACCAATTCTTCTAATATCCATTCTTACGGAAGAATAAAATTTAAGTGCATTTCCTCCTGATGTTGTTTCTGGACTTCCAAACATAACTCCAATTTTCATTCTGATTTGGTTAATAAAAATCATCATTGTATTAGTGTTTGAAATTGAACCTGTTAATTTTCTCAAAGCCTGACTCATTAATCTTGATTGAAGACCTACATGATGATCACCCATCTCTCCTTCAATCTCAGCTTTTGGAGTTAGTGCTGCAACTGAGTCAATTACGATTACTGAAATAGAGCCTGATTTTACTAGTGTATCAGCTATTTCTAATGCTTGTTCACCTGCATCTGGTTGTGAAATTAATAACTCTTCTGTATTTACACCTAATTTTTTTGCATAAACTGGATCTAAAGCATGTTCCGCATCTACGAATGCACAAATTCCACCTGCTTTTTGAGCTTCTGCAACAACTTGCAATGCTAACGTAGTTTTTCCAGATGACTCTGGGCCGTAAACTTCAACAATTCTTCCTTTAGGTAATCCACCTATTCCTAATGCTAAATCTAAGCTTAAAGATCCTGTGGATATAGACTCAATATCCATGGCTCTTTTTTCACCTAACTTCATAACTGAACCTTTTCCAAAATTGTCAGTTATTTGGCTGATAGCAGCATCTAATGCTTTATTTTTCTCTTTAATGTCCATTTCTTGATCTTTAGTAGATTTAACTACTTTTAGGTTACTTTTTGTCATTTTTAGCCTTTTTTTTTAATTTTTTTAACACTCGAATCATTAGTTAAATGTACACATTTTGTTCTCATTAGCAAGATTAATTTATTTTAGATCAAAAAAACTAAATATTATCTGATTTTTAGATATTCACTATTGAGCAAACCTACTGATTTTAGGAGGTTAAATTGCGAGAGAATATAGTTTCTTTCAGAATCAGCTAATGAGATTTGCGCGTTTAATAATAGTGAGTTGGACTGAATAACTTCTAAAGTTGTTCTATCAGAACCACTATTGTATTCTGCTACTATTCCTTCGTTTGCGATTTCAGCAGCATTAACTTGTGATTTAACTGAACTTAATAAACTTTGGTTAGATTGATAATTCGACCAAGCACTTGCTACATCTGTTAGATTTTTTTTTGTCATATTTTCTAAAAGTAAGTTTTTTTGTGTCTCTAAACTTTTACTTTTATTTAAATTTGCATAATTTTTTCCACCTGAATAAAATGGCCATGTAACTGTAGCTTTCAGTGTATCTTTTTCTCTTTCGTCATAAGTTGCATTTAAATCATCACTTTTAGATCTATCAAAGGATAAAGTTGCAGATGGAGCTAAATCTGATCTAGCACTGGAAATATCTTTTTTTGATTGTTCGTATTCTAATCTAGCAATTATCAAATCTGGATTATTTTTTTTTGATATTTCAATAGCTGAATTTAATTCTTCTGGTAACATTGGCCCAGTAACAGAAGATTTGTCTAATAGTTCTGGGTTATTTAATTTTCCTATAACATTTTCATAATTTAGTTTACTTGTTAAAAAATCATTTTCAGCTTGTATCAATTTTGCTTGTGCTCCAGCTAAAGATGATTCTGATTGAGCGACATCTGATAAAGATATATTTCCTCTTTCAAGTCTAATTCTATCTGTTTCAACCTGTCTATCTAATAAATTTACGTTAGATTTATTAATCTTAAGTTTTTCATTTGCAGCAATTAATCCTGTATAAGCCTCGATTGTTTTATATAAAATATCTTGTTCTTTCTTTAAAAGTTTTGCTTTAGCTAAATCTATTCCTATCTTACTTTTTGATAATTCAGCACTTCTTCCAAAATCAATTAATGTTTGAGTTATGGTTATTGATTGACTTGTTGGATCTACGTCATTGATCGTAGCATTTGTTCCATTTTGACTGGTTAATTTATCTGTATCTTCACGGCTCTTACTTCCACTTAAAGTAACAGTAGGAAGATATAAGCCTTTTGAAATATTCAATTCTTGTTCTGAAATATTTAAACTTTCTCTTTCTGCATTTAATTCAAGATTATTTTTATAAGCTTTTTTAAGTGCTACAGAAAAAGTTTCGGCATTTACTCCCGTGCAGAAAAATAGATAACCTAAAACAATTGTAATAATTTTTTTCATTTACTTTTATATACTGCAGATTTGATTTGATGGTTACTATTTAAATTAAAAATAACTGAGGCATATTTAGGCATGTATCTAAACATATTCTCTGTAATTCTCTGATAAGTCTGCATAAAACTAATTACATCTTCTCTGCTCATGATTTTTGAATTAGGGTTTCTTTTACTTTTAATCCTAAGCTTTCTCTCTTGTTTTAATCTCCATTTTTGAAGCAAACGAAAGTTTTTGGCTTTTAAATATATTAAACAATTTAATTGTGAATATAAATTTTTGTATTTTAATTTCAATTGTTGGTTAACATATTTTCTCCAAATCAGTTTTTGATCTTTTACTTTTTCCATTGAATTAATAGTTTTTTTTAAGGTATCATTTTTTTCAGGCTTTGCACCAACACACCATCCCTCAAAAATTATTACATGGGGTTTGTTTTTTAAATCGTACCATTTTTTTTTATTAAACCTGTCATCTATAGCTTTATTAAAAGTTGGAAGTTTAAGTCTCTTAAATTGCTTACTTTTTGCTTTGCTAAAAAAACTTAACATCATATTAATATCATGAGTACCCGGCACTCCCCGAGTTAAAAGCATAGGATGAACCCTTTTGGATAAGTTTATTCTTTCTTTTCTTGTTTTATAAAAATCATCTATTGAAACTCTAAAAACTTTTAATTTAAAGTATTTTGTTAAAATAATTGCAATTAAAGAACTAATTGTAGTTTTGCCCGTTCCTTGACCTCCTGCTAAACCGACAAAATAAGGTTTTTTTTTATCAACTTTTTTACTAATCCAAAAACATAATGGAATTAAGAAAGATTTTATCATTCTTTCTTTATTTTTAAATTTGTCATCTTTTGTTTCTTGAGATTTAATAAACTTTAAACAATCTTTTTTAACTTTATCAAAACACTCAAAAACTAATTTCATTGAACTTTTATTTTTTCTGATCCATTGGATGATTCTTGCCATCGAAAAAAGTTATTCCTTTTATATCATCCACATTTATCTCATCAACACATCCTAAATTAAATCCGGTCATTGCAGGTGCACTTCTTGGATTATGATGAGTATAGATTCCACATTCAGTGCAAAAGTAATGATTAGCAACTTTCGTATGATACTGATAAAGTTTTAATTTATCTTTTCCTTTGGTAACTTTAAAATCTTCATTTTTGATCATGCCCATAGTTGCATTTTTTCTTTTACAAATAGAACAATTGCATTTTACTATTTTCGCTAATTCATTTATTGAAGAATTAATTTCAGCCTCAATAGCTCCACAATGACAGTTTAATTTCATTCTTCTCCCTTCATTTAGTTTTTAATTTATCCTTTTTATAAGTCTACTCTATACATGACTTCATTTCTTTTAAGCATGGGTAAAGTAAATGGTGAATTATAAGACGCTCTTATTGGAAGGCCTAAAATTGTTATGTTATCTTTTTTAAGTTCTTTTTCTAGAATTTCTTTATTTTTTAAATAATTTTTATCTGAAGATCTGCCTGAATATTTAATTATAGCGTAATATCCACCTTCGATAGTTAAAATTTTTATTTCTGAATTAGAAGGTTTTGGGGTATTATTTTTGTTAAATTTTAATGGCAAATAAAATTGCATAGTCATATTTCCATTTTTAATTTCTTGAGTAACTGGAACTGTCATTTTTATTTCTTCATTTTCTTCATTGTTTCCTGAAATGTAACTAAATAGTTTTCTGAAACCATTACCCTGTGTAGAGTTCGTTTCAATCACTAAACGATCAGGGTATTTTCTAATTTCGTAATTTTTATTTTCTTTTACTATTTCGTAATTTGCTTCTTCGTATGCCATAGTTTGAGAGTTTAAAGTTAATATTGAAACTAAAATTAATAAAATTTTTTTCATTTTCGAATTGTTAAACTATCTCTGGTTGAAGTTATCCACAAGCATACAAAATGTGGTTTCGATGTTCACGTTTTGATTCACTTTTGATTCAATTACGGACTCAAAATACAACCTCTTGCGTGTATTGTATAAATGTTCTATAAATAAGAACAAAACAAGAACATGAAACTGACTATCCCTTATTATCTACATAAAGCTGGTGCTGGTTTTCCCTCACCTGCCACTGATTATATCGAAGAAGATATCGATCTAAACATGCATTTAATTAGAAATGTTCCAGCGACTTTCATTATCAGAGTGCAGGGAAAATCTATGGTTGATGTTGGAATTAATGATGGAGACTTATTAGTTGTTGATAAAAGTTTAAAACCAAAAAATTTTTCAACAGTTATCGCAAATGTTCATGATGAACTTGTTGTTAAAACTTTAGTTCAAGAAAGAGATAAAAAATTTCTAACCTCAGCTTCTAAAGATTTTTCCAAAAGAATCTTAATTAATGAAGAGCAGGATATTTTTATTTGGGGAGTTGTAACTTATGTCATCCATTCAACGTACTAGAAAATTAGCTCTAGTTGATTGTAATTCTTTCTATGTATCTTGTGAAAGGTTGTTCAATCCCAAAATAAGAAGAAAACCTGTTGTTGTTCTATCAAACAATGATGGTTGTATTATCTCTAGGTCTAATGAAGCAAAAGTATTAGGTATTAGAATGGGCGAACCTTATTTTAAAGCTAAAGATATTATTATTAAAAATAAAGTTGAAGTTTTTTCATCAAATTATTCTTTGTATGGAGATTTATCTAGAAGAGTTATGAGGACTCTTAAAAGATTTAATTCTGAAATAGAAGTTTATTCAATTGATGAAGCATTTATTGATTTATCGGATTTTCCAGACAATGAAGTAGAAAAAATTGGAAAAGAAATTAGAAAAACAGTTTTACAGTGGACAGGTATTCCAACTAGTATAGGTATTGCTAAAACAAAAACGTTAAGCAAAGTTGCAAATCATATTGCAAAGAAAAAAAAATCAGGTGTAACTAATTTAATTGGGATTGATAACTTAGATCCTATCTTAGAAAAAGTTGAAATCAATGACGTATGGGGTATTGGCAAACAACTTACAAAATTTTATCAAAAAAATGGAATTTATAATGCTAAGCAACTTAAAAATAAATCTAATACTTGGATTAAAAAATCTTCCAATGTTTTAAGTTCAAGAACAGCAATGGAACTTAGAGGTATTCCTTGTATTAATTTAGAAACAACACAAACAAAAAGAAAAAGCTGTGTTGTTTCAAGATCATTTGGAAAAAGAATTGAAAAGTTTCAAGAATTAAAAGAAGCAATTGCAAATTATTGTTTAAATGCATCTGAAAAAATTAGATCAGAATCTTTAGTTGCAAAAGCAATTACAGTATTTGTTAGAACTAGTCCTTTTCAAAGAAACTTTGGATATTATTCAAACACAAGAACAATCGACTTTCCTATAGCAACAAATAATAGTATTGAAACTGTTAAAACTGCAGTTTCTATATTAGAAAAAATTTTTAAAAATGGTTATCAATATCAAAAAGCAGGTGTCATGCTTACAGGATTACATAACGATAATATTGGAAAAAATTTATTTTCATCTGAAAAGGATGAAAAGATAAATAGTTTAATGAGATCTATTGATAATACTAATTATAGGTATGGAAGATCTACATTAAGTCTTGCAAGTGCTGGAGTTCAAAAAAAATGGAATATGCGAAGACAATATTCTTCTAAAATAGATACAGCTGATTTTTATTGTTTACCAATAATTAGAGCTACATAAATCAGGAGTAAGAGATAAAAAAATAACTTTTATTTTTTCTTATTTTTAATAATTAGATTATTATATGCAAAACTTGTTGTGCCTGTTTCTCCAATTCTGTAAATACCGATTTTAATATAAGGTTTGCTTGGTCCATAAGGTCCATCTGTTTTTTTTTTAGACAAAGGCACGTCTACATGTTTTGCTATCATCTCATTGTTTAGATAATAAAAAACAGTTAATGACTTTGATTTCTTTTGATAATCGATACTAGCTTTAAATCTATTTTTCTCTCCAGGTTTTAAATATGCAGTTTTTATCTTTTTGCATTTTACTGGTGAACATTCTCCTTTTGGAAATTTATATTTAAGTTTCCAGTCCATGCCAATACCAATCCAACTAGGTGGTGCACCTTTGTTCCTTCCATCATGTATTTGAAAAACTGTTGATCTATATTGTGGAGCTCCCTCAATATAAATATCTGTTTCAAATATAGTTTTACCAACTGGTAATCTGTGAGTAATTTCTTGTCTTCCAGAATAATCAAATTTATAAGCTGGTTTTTTGTCAGTTGGGCAACTACCAACGTCCCCTTTATCTAATTTAAAAACAACACTCTCTAATTTAAATTCATTTTTATTATATCTAGTTTTTGGTTTTCCATTTATCACTAAAGATTCTTTATCAACTATCCCGCAAGAAATTTTCCATTTATTTTTAACTTTCCAGTCTGATGCCTTAACATTAGTAATAAGTAATAAAAAAAAACAAATAGAAAATATAACTTTTTTCATTTTAAATTATCAATATTATTTATGTTGTCTAAAGATTTATCAAATTCTTCCAAATTTTCCCTTAATGCTAAATTTGA
>CABYGR010000024.1 GCA_902518595.1 uncultured Pelagibacteraceae bacterium
AATTAGACCTACTTCATTTGATCCAGCTCCAACATCTGGTGGTTCAGCTGAAATACAAAATAGTCAAGCTGGAGCAGCAAGTGAAATATCAAAATTTATAAAAAAAGAAGAAATAAAATCGGATAGACCAGAATTAGGAACTGCAAGGGTAGTTGTTTCTGGAGGCAGAGGAATGCAGAGTGGAGAAAATTTCAAATTAATTACTGCAGTTGCTGACAAACTTAATGCTGCCATTGGGGCCTCTAGGGCAGCTGTTGATGCAGGATATATAACTAACGATCACCAAGTTGGACAAACAGGTAAAGTTGTTGTTCCTGATTTATATATTGCAGTTGGTATTTCTGGTGCGATTCAACATTTGGCTGGAATGAAAGAAAGTAAAGTAATCGTTGCAATTAATAAAGATGGAGAAGCTCCAATCTTTAGTGTTGCAGATTATGGTCTAGAAGCTGATCTTTTTGAAGCACTTCCAAAATTCTTAGAAGAATTGAACAAATTAAACACTATACAAAAATAATATAATCTGTAAAAAATTAGTTTATGTCCAGAGAGTCGATGGAATATGATGTTGTTATCGTTGGTGGTGGTCCATCAGGTCTAACTACTGCTATAAAACTAAAACAATTAAACTCAAATTTAAATGTCTGTGTTTTAGAAAAAGCATCTGAAATTGGAGCTCATATACTAAGTGGCAATGTTTTTGAAACAAGAGCTTTAGATGAGTTAATTCCTAATTGGAAAGAATTAAATACCCCAATAAAGACTAAAGTTACCAAAGAAAAATTTTTATTTTTAAGTAAAACAAAATCATTAAGTTGGCCAACCTGGTTACTACCATCTGTTCAGCAAAATCATAAAAATTATATTATCAGTCTTGCAAATTTATGTAGATGGCTTGCTGAACAAGCTGAAAATTTAGGAGTTGAAATTTTTCCGGGTTTTCCAGCTAGTGAAATTCTATATAACGAAGATGGATCAGTTAAAGGGGTAGCTACTCAAGATATGGGAATTGATAAAGAAGGAAATAAAAAAGATAGTTATGAGCCTGGTATAGAATTATTAGGTAAAGTGACTGTATTTGCTGAAGGATGTAGAGGGCATTTAGGTAAACAATTAATTAAAAAGTTTGACCTTGATAAAGGAAAGGATCCTCAACAATATGGAATTGGTTTTAAGGAAATTTGGGAAATTGATGAAAAAACCCATGAAGAGGGGCTGGTAATGCATACAGCAGGATGGCCGTTAGACAATAATACTTACGGAGGAAGTTTTATGTATCATGCAGAAAACAAGCAAGTTTTTTTAGGATATGTTATTGGATTAGATTATAAAAATCCCCACTTATCTCCTTATGATGAATTTCAAAGATTTAAAACTCACCCTTCTATTAAGAAAATAATTGAAGGTGGTAAAAGAATTTCCTATGGTGCAAGAGCACTAATTGAAGGAGGTTTTCAAAGTCTTCCAAAAATGTTCATGCCAGGTGCTTTACTTCTTTGTTATTATGTTCTGCTACTAATAAAACTGACATTATATTACTTTAGCTTCATTTTTTAATTTTTGAACTAATTCCTCTACACTTGCGACTTTAATCCCTGCTTTTCTTTTAGGTGGTTCTTCAACTTTTATCTGCTCAATCCTTGGATTTGTATCAATACCCAAATCAGAAGCATTTATTTGTTCAATCGGCTTTTTTTTAGCCTTCATTATATTTGGTAATGAAGCATATCTTGGTTCATTCAATCTTAGGTCACAAGTCACGATAGCAGGAACGTTAAATATGCCTAAGATAAAAGGATCTCATACAGCAATGAAAAGCGGAATAATTGCAGCTGAAACTATAAATTTCCATTTTGAACATGGGGATAATTTATCAGTTTATGAAAAACTTTTTAAAAAAAGTTGGTTATATAAAGAATTGTTTAAGGCACGAAATGTAAAACCAAGTTTCAGCTGGGGATTGATATTAGGAATTATTTTTACAGGAATAGATCAAATATTTTTTAGAGGAAAACTACCATTTACATTAAAACATAAACATGCAGATCATGAAACTTTTGGGTCTGCTAATGAAATGCCTAAAATAGAATATCCTAAACCAGACAATATTATTACATTTGACAAAACTAGTTCGGTTTACTTAACTGGAACTAATCATACAGATAATCAACCAGTTCATTTGAAATTAAAAGATCCAAATTTACCAATTAATTATACTTTGGAAAAATTTGATGAGCCAGCTCAAAGATATTGTCCAGCAGGAGTTTATGAGGTTCAGAAAGAAAATGATATTAACAAATTTGTTATTAATGCACAAAATTGTATTCATTGTAAAACTTGTGATATCAAAGAACCTTCTCAGAATATAATTTGGGTAACCCCAGAAGGCGGGGGCGGACCAAAGTATGGAAATATGTAATTAAGATAAATCTATCGCAAATTTTTTTAAAGTTTCAATAGGTAAAATTTTCAAAGTATTTTCATGGGTTCTCTTTAAAAAAATTGGACAACCTTTACCAGCCTCTACTGCTTTACCATACCAAGTTGCACAAACACACCAACCATCCCCATCTTTTAATCCTGGAAAACCGAATTCAGGATGTGGTGTAATTAGATCATTACCGGCTTCTTTGCACCATTCTAAAAATTCAGTTGTAACTTTTGCACAAACAGTATGTAAGCCATGATCATTTTCATCTGTATTGCAACAACCATCTCTGTACCATCCTGTTAACGGATCTAAAGAACATTCCTCTAGATTTTCACCTAGAACATTTTTTTGATTTTTAGTCATTTAAATTTTAGTAGGGTTGGGTTGATCTTTGTAAACTTTTTCAGGATCAAATTTTTTCTCTTTTTCAGTAAATTTCATCTCAACTTTTCGACCATTATCAATTGGTCCAAGAGGTACAGATCTATAAAAACAGGATCTATAACCCACATGGCAACTCGCACCATCTCCTATATCTACCGTTAACCAAATTGAATCTTGATCATCATCAATTCTGATTTCAATAACTTTTTGCGTGAAACCACTAGTTTTTCCTTTATGCCAGATAGTTTTTCTTGATCTACTAAAATAATGAGCTTCTTTTGTTTCAATAGTTTTTTTAAGGGCTTCGACATTCATATATCCATGCATTAAAATTTCCTTGGTTTTCGAGCACATTGTAATTACAGGTATTAGCCCATCATTATCAAATTTTGGTGAAAGAAGATTACCTTCTTCAATTTCAACTACATTCTCTCTTTTTTTGAACATATTAAGTTATTATGTAGCACATAAACGTATATTTTAAATATTTTAAAATTATGAAAATATAGGTATAAAACCCTGCATGAAACTTGTTAAAGATACAGATAATGAAAATCAGATTAAAAAAGTCTCAGATAAAGAAGCTGAGGATGCTTTTAAAACTATTTTAGCTTGGATGGGAGAGGATCCTAATAGAGAAGGATTGTTGGAAACTCCAAAAAGAGTTGTGAAAGCTTTTAAAGAGTATTTCAAAGGATACAATGAGGATCCAAATCAAATTTTAGATAAAACCTTTGGAGATGTTGAAGGTTATGACGATATGGTTGTTCAAAAAAATATTTCTGTACAAAGTCATTGTGAACATCATATGGCACCTATTATTGGAAAAGCACACGTTGCATACATTCCAAAAGATAGAGTAGTTGGTTTAAGCAAATTAGCTAGAGTAGTTGAAGTCTTTTCTAAAAGACTACAAACTCAAGAAAGACTAACTATGCAAATCGCGAATACCCTTATGGAGTCTTTAGACGCTAAAGGCGTAGCGGTAACTATAGATTCAACTCATCAATGTATGACCATGAGAGGTATAAAAAAAGAACAAGCAACAACAGTTACAAATTACTATTTAGGTCAATTTAAAGAGGACCTTAGCTATCAAAACAGATATTTAAGGTTTATTAGTATAGCAAAAGATTAAAGTGTCTGATCAATTCAAAGCATTAATTTTAGATCAAAAAGGTGAAGATTTTACAAGAGAAGTCAAATCAATAGACAAAAGTTTTTTAAAGCACGGCGATGTAACAATTAAAGTAGATTATTCTGATCTAAACTTTAAAGATGGAATGATCTTAAAAAATGGTGGACGACTTGTTAAAGAATTTCCACATATTCCAGGTATAGATTTTTCAGGAACAGTTCTCGAAAGTGAAAATTCAAATTTTAAAGAAGGTGATGAAGTTATTTTAACCGGTTTTAGAGTGGGAGAAATTTTTTATGGTGGATATTCACAAGTTGCAAAAGTTAATGGAGATTTTTTAGTTAAAAAACCAAAAAATTTAACAAGCAAACAAGCTATGATACTTGGAACTGCTGGCTTTACATCATTGATGAGTGCATTTGCAATTAAAGCAAGAGAAGAAATTTTATTAGGTGAAAAAGTAAATAATGTTTTAGTAACAGGAGCAACAGGAGGTGTAGGAAGTATTGCAGTCATAGCGTTAAACAAGATGGGTTATAATGTAACTGCAGTTACAGGAAAAGATTCCAAAGCAGATTATTTGAAATCATTAGGTGCTAAAAGTGTTGTAAATCGAGCTGAATTTGACAAAGATCCAAGATTAATAGACAAAGGGTTATGGGATGGAGTAGTAGATACTGTTGGTGGAAAAATATTAGCTAACACAATAGTTCAAACAAATCCAAATGGAATTATAGCAGTATGTGGAAATGTTAACACAAATGAACTTAATACTAATGTAATTCCATTTATGTTAAGAGGTATAAAACTTTGGGGAATTGACTCTGCTAATTGCAGTATTAAAAGAAGAGAGTTTATTTGGAGTGAAGCTGCAAACTTAATCGATTTTAGTTTATTGGAAAAATCTATTCAAATAGTAAACTTAGAAGAATTAATTGATATTTATCCTAAAATATTAAAAGGTGAAATTTCAGGAAGAATTTTAGTAGATTTAAATAAATAATGGATTGGGATAAATTAAAGATATTTCATGCAGTTGCTGAAGCAGGAAGTTTTACTAATGCAACAATTAATTTAAATCTTAGTCAATCAGCTATCAGTAGACAAATTCAATCTTTAGAACAGGATTTAAAAGTTCAGTTATTTGAAAGACACGCAAGAGGTTTAACACTTACTGAAAATGGCGAATATGTTTTTAAAACAGCCCATGAGGTTATCAGTAAATTAAAAGAAGTAGAAACTTCCTTAGGTGATCAAAAAAATAAACCAACAGGTAAATTAACTATTACAACTGTAAGAAGTTTTGGAACTCACTGGTTAACACCTAGAATCCAAGAATTTATGCGATTAAATCCAGAAATAGAGATTGAATTAGTTTTTGACGACAAAGAGCTAGATTTGAGTACGAGACAGGCAGATATTGGTATTTTTATGAGAAGACCTAAGCAACTTAATTATATTCAAAAGAAACTAGTCGATATTAAGTACTTTATATATGGCTCAAATAGATATTTAGAAAAATATGGAATGCCAAAAACAGTAGGTGATTTAAATAAACATAAATTCATCTCTTTTGGAAAAGGTGCTCCTTCACCAGTTTATAATCCTGACTGGGCTTTAAAACTTGGTATGCATGATGGAAAAAAAAGAAAAAGTATAATGAAAGTAAATAGTGTAATGGGCTTACTTTTAGCAGTAGAATCTGGTGTTGGTCTTGCAGCTTTACCAGAATATCTTGTAAGTAATTCAAATAACGTTATTAAGGTTTTGCCTAAGTCTGAAGGCCCAATAACTGAAGCTCATTTCGTATATCCTCAATCCCTAAAAAACACTGCTAGAATTCAAGCATTTAGGAACTTTTTATTTAGTAAGATAGGCGACTGGAAAGCTTAAGCTCTTAAAAAACTAGAAATATCAATACAACTAAGAGGTGCGACAAACTTGCGATTGATAATCATTCTCATTGAGAATAGTTATCATTTGCAAATTAACTATGCGGGGAAAAGGATAATAAGTGAAAAAAATATCAATATTAGCATTGATTATGACACTATTTGCTTCAGCTTTTGCTGTTGCAAATGAAGTTAATATTTTTAATGCAAGACATTACAAAGCAGATTCTGAGCTTTATTCCAAGTTCACAAATATGACTGGAATTAAAGTTAATCTGATAAATGGAAAATCAGGCGCTTTAGAAAAAAGAATAATTGAAGAAGGAGCCGATTCTTCAGCAGATCTTTATATCACTGCTGATGCTGGAAGATGTGGTGCTATGGATAAAAAAGGTCATCTTCAAGGTGGTTTAACATCTGCAGCTATAAAAGCTGCTGTTCCAAAAAGCTTTAGAACAAGTAAATGGGTTGGAATAGCAAAAAGAGCTAGAATAATTTATTATTCACCCGAAAGAGTTACTGGCGCTGAATTATCTGGAATGACTTATGAAGGTCTAGCCGATCCTAAATGGAAAGGAAGGTTAGTAATAAGAAAATCTAGCAACATATATAATAAATCTCTTGTAGCTTCATTAATTGAAAATAATGGAAAAAAAGCTACAGCTGAATGGGCAAAAGGAGTTGTTGCAAATATGGCTAGAGACTCTAAAGGAAATGATAGAGCTCAAATTATGGCAGTAGCTGCTGGAGAAGCTGATATTGCTGTGGCTAACACTTATTACTTAGCTTTAATGTTATCTGGTAAAAAAGGTGCAGAGCAACAAGAAGCTGCTAAAAAAGTTAAAGCTTTCTTTCCTAATCAGAATGATAGAGGAACGCACATGAATGTTAGTTGTGCAGCTTTAGTTAAAGGAGCGCCTAATAAAGCTAATGCTGTTAAACTTGTAGAGTTTTTATTAACTCCACAATCTCAAGAGCACTTTACAAATAATACTTTTGAGTTTCCAATGATTGATGGTGTTTCACCAAGTCCATTAGTAGTTAATAACTTAGGATTAGATTTCAAACAAGATATGAAAACTAAGTTAGCTTCATATGGAAAAAATCAAGCTGCTGCATTAGAAGTAATGACAGCTGCTGGTTGGAAGTAACAAATAAGTGAAAACTAAAAAAAAATTTATTTCTGATATTGATTTAAATAAATCTTCCAGTGCATGTTCCCCATGTTTACAGGAGTGTAAAAAAATCGATGAAAGAATAAATAAAAGAAAAATGTCGAAGATTAAAACTAAGGAGGTTCCGCATATCCTAAAAGTATTTAATTTTTGATTTTCTTAAATAGTGTCCGCAGTGAATGGGGATTTATTGCGGACACTTTACTTTTTTCATTTATAAGGCGGATTATAATATGAAATTCAATAGCTGGTATCTTAGTTCTTTTTTAATTTCTTTTTTTGTATTAATTCCAATTATAACGGTTTTTACAAGTTTCTTTGAAAGTACATCTAACTATTATGAAATTTTAAAAAATACTTTTTTAATAGAGTATATTTTTAATTCAGTTGTATTATTAATCTCAGTATTAATTTTTACATTTCTATTAGGTACTGGAACAGCCTACTTAGTATCTTTTTATAAATTTCCAGGTAGTAATTTTTTTAAATGGGCATTAATTTTATCATTTGCAGTCCCCCCTTATATTTACGCCTATTCTTTAACAGCTTTTTTTGAAAACTATGGAACTGCTTTTACTATTTTAAAAAGTTTATTTGGTGACGCAAATTATAATAAAACTATACCAAAATTTGATGGCATGGTTGGTGCAATAATATCCATTAGCTTTTCTTTATTTGCATATGTTTATATTCTCGTTAGAGCATCTTTTTTATATCAATCACAAAATTTAATAGATTTAGGAAAAAATCTTGGTTTTTCAAAATTTAAATCGTTTTATAAGATTATATTACCTGCTGCCAGACCAGCAATTGTTCTTAATATTGTAGTTTTTCCAATACCTGAAGGACCTAAAAGACATATAACATCACCTTCATTTTTTATAGAAAAAGATACATCTTTAACTTTGATTTTACCACTTACACTAAAATCAACATTTTTTACTTCGAAAAAATTTTTAGTCATTTGATTCTCTTAATATATATTTTGATGTAATTATAATAAAGAAACTTGCAATTAAAATTAAAAATAACGAGGGCAC
>CABYGR010000025.1 GCA_902518595.1 uncultured Pelagibacteraceae bacterium
CATTGTTCCAGCCACTTCACAAATTATAGCAATGAGTAAAATAAAATATGTTTTAACCATTACCAAGAATTTTATTATCGATTAAATCTTGTTTAATTTCGTCAAGAATTACAGGATCATCAATTGTCGGAGGTATTTTATACTCAACATTATCAGCAATTTTTCTTATTGTTCCTCTTAAAATTTTACCAGATCTTGTTTTAGGTAATCTTTTAATTACAATTACTACCTTAAAAGCGGCGACTGGACCAATTTTATCCCTTACCATTTGAACACATTCTTTTGATATGCTCTTATTATCTTTATCAACACCTGATTTTAAAACTATTAATCCAATTGGTAATTGTCCTTTTAATTTATCTGCAATTCCAAGCACAGCGCATTCTGCAACTGACTGATGTTCAGATAAAACTTCTTCGATTGCGCCAGTAGATAGTCTATGACCAGCTACATTAATGATATCATCTGTTCTAGACATAATCCAAATATAGCCATCTTCATCTATATGTCCTGCATCGTAGGTTTGATAATATCCTTCATAATTACTCATGTAATTTTCTTTATATCTTTGATCAGCATTCCAAAGAGTTGGGAAAGTTCCTGGGGGCAAAGGTAGCTTAACAACTATATCTCCCATTTCATTTGGCTTAGCTAAAGTTTGATCAGATTTGATAATTTTAACATCGTATCCTGGAACAGCTTTACAAGCTGATCCATATTTAGTTTTCATCATTTCAATCCCAGTACAATTAGAGCTGATAGCCCAACTAGTTTCTGTTTGCCACCAATGATCGATTACAGGAACCTTTAATAAATTTTCAGCCCATTTAATTGTATCAGGATCTGCTCTTTCACCTGCAAGAAAAAGACTTTCAAATTTACTAAGATCATACTTAGAAAAAAACTTTCCCTCAGGATCTTCCTTTTTTATTGCTCTAAAAGCTGTAGGAGCAGTAAATAATGATTTTACTTTGTAATCAGAAATAATTTTCCAGAATGCTCCTGCGTCAGGAGTTCCAACTGGTTTTCCTTCAAATAAAACTGTTGTACATCCTTTGAACAAAGGGGCATAAACGATATAAGAGTGTCCAACAATCCAACCAATATCACTTGCAGACCACCAAATATCTTTTTCATCAATGTTATAAATATTTTTCATAGTCCATTTTAAAGCTACAATATGTCCACCAATATCTCTTACTATACCTTTGGGTGTTCCCGTTGTGCCTGATGTATAAAGTATATATGCAAATTCATTTGAATTCATTTCAACACAATCAATTTCTTTTGCATTCGTGACAACTTCTTCCCAGCTCACTTCATTTGGAACATTTAGTTTTACTTCATGGCCTGGTCTTTGAAACAAGATCATCTTGCTAATCTTGTGTTTAGCTTGTTTGACTGCTTCATCTACTAAAGGTTTATACTCAACTATTCGTCCTGGTTCAAAACCACATGAAGCTGTCACTAATAATTTTGCTTTACTATCGTCTATTCTACTTGCAAGTTCATTTGATGCAAAACCACCAAAGACTACAGAATGAATTGCACCGATTCTTGCACATGCTAACATCGCTATGACCGCCTCTGGTATCATTGGCATATAGATAATCACCCTGTCGCCTTTAAGAACTCCTTGATCTTTAAGTCCTCCAGCAAATTTAGAAACTTTTAATTTTAATTCTTCGTAAGAAAATTTACTTTTGTTACCTGTGATGGGACTGTCATATATAAGTGCTGTTTGTTTGCCTTTACCGTTATCAATATGAATATCTAAAGCATTATAACATGTGTTAGTTATACCATCTTCAAACCATTTGTAGAAAGGAGGATTTGAATTATTTAAAATTCTTGTAGGTTTTTTAAACCAAAAAATATCATTAGATGCCTCTTGCCAAAATCTCTCAGGATCTTTTATTGATTGTTCGTATATTTTGTTAAATTTATCTGACATTAAAATTTGATTCGAGTTTGAACATTTGTTTGATTTTTAAAGTATAAATTGTATTTAATTTTAAAAAGTAAGTAAAATCAATGTAAATAAGCTACAATTAATTCTTCAATAATCTTAATTAATTTGGTATTTAACCACAATCTTGGTTTAGGGTAACCTAAGCCTAGTTTATATAAACTAAATAAATAAAAACTAACTAAAAGAGGGAGTTTTTTATGAAAAAACTTAAATTGTTTGCTCTTACAGCTGTAGCCTTAATTGGTGTTACAGGTGTTGCAAACGCAGCAACCGCTATGTTGGCTTCTGATGACTTTGTTGGAATCTCATTTTGGGTAATTTCAATGGGTATGTTAGCAGCGACAGCGTTCTTCTTCATGGAGAGAAGTTCAGTTGCTCCAGCATGGAAGACATCAGTAACAGTTGCAGGTCTAGTAACTGGTATTGCATTTATCCATTACATGTACATGAGAGATGTATGGGTAAGCACTGGTGACTCACCAACAGTATATAGATATATTGACTGGTTAATTACTGTGCCACTTCAGATGGTAGAATTTTACTTAATTCTAGCAGCTATAAGAAAAGCAAATTCAGGAATGTTCTGGAGATTGTTAATTGGTTCATTAGTAATGTTAATCGGTGGATACTTAGGAGAAGCTGGATACATCAACGCTACACTTGGTTTTATAATCGGTATGGCTGGTTGGGTATACATTCTTTATGAAGTATTCTCAGGAGAAGCTGGAAAAGCTGCTTCTAAAAGTGGAAACAAGGCTCTTGTAACTGCTTTTAGTGCTATGAGAATGATTGTTACAGTAGGTTGGGCTATTTACCCATTAGGTTACGTATTTGGTTACCTAACAGGTGGTGTAGATGCTAACTCACTTAACGTTGTTTACAACTTAGCTGACTTTATAAACAAAATTGCATTTGGTCTAGTAATCTGGGCTGCTGCAGTAAGTTCAGCTGGTGCAAGAAGCAGATAATTACTGTTTAAATTAGATTTATAGGGCGAGTATGTTTTTGCATACTTGCCCTATTTTTTTTTCTACTTATATATAATTCTCGAATGCCAAAGATAACTTACATTACCCATGATAACGAGAGTCACATAATAGAAGTTCAGAATGGTTTAACCGTTATGGAGGGAGCTGTTCAAAATGATATTCCTGGTATAGATGCAGATTGTGGAGGCGGAATGGCTTGTGCTACTTGCCATGTTTATGTCAAAGAAGATTGGTTAGATAAACTTCCAAAGAAAGAGGATGGAGAAGAAGATATGTTGGATATGGCATTTGAACCAAAAAAAAATAGTAGATTAAGTTGTCAGCTTACAGTCTCAAATGATTTAGATGGTCTTATAGTTAACATTCCATCAAAACAAGGTTAAATGAACAAAACAGATGCATTAATTATAGGAGCAGGTCCAACAGGTTTATTTACTGCACACCAATTAAAATTAATTGGTCTTAACTGTGAAATAATTGACAATCTAGATAAAGTTGGTGGTCAATGTATTGAGCTTTATCCAGATAAGCCAATTTATGATATACCTGCTGTACCAGAATGTACCGGTGAAGAATTAACTAATAATTTAATAAATCAATTAAAACCTTTTGATATCAAATTTCATTTAAATCAGAGAGTTGAAGAAGTAAAAAAAAAAGATAATGATTGGCTAGTTAAAACCAATAAAGGAAATACCTTTTTAACTCCCAATGTTATTATTGCTGGTGGCGTAGGATCATTTGAACCAAAAAAATTTTCACCAAAAGAATGTGAACAATTTGAGGACAAGTCATTATTTTATTCGATCAAGGATAAAAAAAAATTTAGAGGAAAAATCGTATCAATTTTCGGAGGAGGAGATAGCGCATTAGATTGGGCTATTGAATTATCAAGAGATTGTAAAGTAAATTTAATACATAGAAGGGATGAATTTAGAGCTGCTAAAGCTACAGTAGATAAGGTTCATGAATTAGTAAAAGCTGGCAAGATAAATCTTCTTACAAAATACCAAATGACTACTGTAAATGGATCAGAAAAACTAGAAAGTGTAGAAATTAAGCACGACAATGAAGAAACCAAAAATCTCAAAACTGATTATGTGTTAGGTTTTTTTGGTTTGATTATGCAGTTAGGCCCAATTGCAAATTGGGGTCTAAATATTGATAAAAAAAAGATTGAAGTTGACACTGAAAAATTTGAAACAAACCAGAGAGGTATTTATGCTGTAGGAGATATTTGTAATTACCCAGGAAAACTCAAACTGATTTTGTCAGGTTTTCATGAAGGAGCATTAGCAGCAAGAGCATGTTTTAAATTAGCAAGACCTAATGACAAGTATAGATTTGAATATACAACAACTTCTACAAATATACTAAAAAGACTCGGAAAAAAAGATTGATAGAACTTTTTTCAGCTAATACACCAAATGGTAAAAAGATAAGTATCATGCTTGAGGAAATTGGTTATGAATATAAAGTAACTAAAGTTGATATTGAAAAAGGGGAGCAATTCAAAAAAGAATTTAAAGAGATAAGTCCTTTAAGTAAAATTCCTGTAATTAAAGATCATGAAAATAACAAAACTGTATTTGAGTCTGGTGCAATTTTAATTTATTTAGCAGAACAAAGTGGAAAGTTTTATTTAGAAAAAGAAAGGTTAGAGATTAATCAATGGCTTATGGTACAAATGGGCTATGTCGGACCGATGCTTGGACAGCATCATCAATTCCATCACTATAATCCTGGCAAAAGTAAATTTGGAGAGGAAAGATATTTCAAAATTTCTAAGAGAATATACCAAGAGCTCGATGATAGGTTATCTGTTTCAAAATTTTTATCAGGTGAAGATTACTCAATTGCGGATATAGGAACTTTTCCCTGGATTGCTCGTCACGAATGGCACGACATTGGGTTAGCTAAATACAAAAATCTTACTCGATGGTATAATGAAATTTCAAAACGTGAAGCAGTTCAAAGAGGTTTTGCGTTTATGAACAAGGAAGAGTTTCCACCAAAACCTTAATTAATTCATTGAACTTAATAATCTTAACAAAGAAACAATGATACCGTGGCCAGATAATTCTATAGCAAGTACGATAATAATAATTAAAATAAGTTTTTTATTCATCTACTAAACACAAATATTAATAAGATAATCCAGAAAAAAGCATAATAAAAATATATATATTTTTTAGTGAAATTATAAGTAATTGGATTTTTAACGGATTTATTTTTTTTTATTTTTTTAGTCATCTGCGTGAACTTTCTCATTCTTTTCATGTTTTTCTTGCGCTGCAATAGTATATTTTGCTACAGGTCTTGCCATTAACCTTTTTAACCCAATAGGCTCAGCAGTATCTAAGCAATAACCATAAGTTTCATCTTTAATTCTTATTAAAGCTTTATCTATTTCAGATATTAACTTGATCTGTCTATTAATAGCTTTCATTTCTACATTTTTATCTGTGTAAGAACTTGCTTGATCTACTATATCAGCAGAGATGCTATTATCATCCATGCTTCCATTATAAAGTGCTTCATTATTAGCTTTAATTAATTCTTTTCTCCATTCTTGTAATTTAATTCTAAAAAATACTTTATGCTTTTCACACATATATTTCTCTGTATCTTTTGGAGTATAAGTTTTTGATATTTTTATTGGAGCTTTAGATATTTTTATTGGAGCTTTAGATATTTTTGTTGAAACTTTTAATGTTTCTTTTGGCTTACTTATTTTTTTTGGTTTTATTTTAGTAACTTTTTTTTTAGATTTTGCAGCTTTAGGCATATTTTTAATTTAATAGCGGCGGAGTATATTCAGCAAAATAAAGCTGTCAACAAAGGTTAATTAATGTAATTGTTAAAATATGGATGTTTTTAGAAGAAATATTAGCAATATATTTGTTATTTTTGTTTTAACACATGTAATTATTTGGACTTTGGTTCCAACTCTGACTAATCAAAATTTACCACTAGATACAATTGAAGCTTTAGCTTGGGGCAGTAATATGGATTGGGGATTTAACAAACATCCACCCGCAAGTGCTTTTTTTCCAGAATTATTATACCAAGTTTTTGGACCTCAAGACTGGGTTTATTATTTATTAAGCCAAATTTTTGTAGTTTTTTCATTTTACTACGTATTTAAATTTGCAAATGAAATTTTTAAAAATTTAACATTAAGTTTAATTTCAGTTTTTTTATTAGAAGCAATATTTTTCTATAATTTTACAACTCCTGAATTTAATGTGAATGTCTGTCAACTCCCATTTTGGTCAGCTGTTGTTTATTATAGTTGGAAAATTTATCAGAATAAAAACATTGAACTTAAAGATTGTATTTTAGTTGGAACTTTTGCAGCTATTGGTTTTTTATCAAAATACATTTTTGTTTATTTGTTAATTTCAATAGATCTTTTTTTTATTTATTATATTTTTTTCCAAAAAACGATCAAATTTGATTTTAAATATTTAATTATATTTGAAGTTTTTATAGTTTTATTAGTCCCTCATTTGATATGGCTTCATAACAATGAATACGTATCAATAACTTATGGTTTAATGAGAACTGGTTTAGAAAGTTCAAATTTTTTAGATCATATTAAATATCCAACTTTATTCATTTTAAAGCAAATTGGAATATTAATACCATTTATTGTTCTTGTCTTACTTCTTGTTAAAAAATTTAAATTTAAGATAAATTTTAAAGATAAAAAATTAGTATTTTTACTTTTTATTAATTTTTTACCAATTTTTTTAATTTTGATCACCTCAATTATTACTGGTTCAAGAATCAGAACAATGTGGATGACACCTTTTTATTTATTTTTTGGAGTATTATTTGTTTACCTATTCAAATCTCAAATTATTATTAAAAAACTAAATTATTTTTTATATGGTTTTTTATTTTTATTTCTTTTATCACCTATTCTGTATTCTTATATTTCAGTTTCACAAAAAAATAAAAGAACAGATTACCCAGGAAAAGAGATTGCCACATTGGTTGAAAGAAGATGGGAAAAAAATTTCTCAAATGAAATCAAATATGTTGTAGGTGATGAGTGGCATGCTGGAAATTTATCTTATCACTTAAGCTCAAGACCAGTATGGTTTAAAAGCTTAAAAGGTTTTTTAGACAATTTAGATCCAAAGGGAGGTGTTATATATATTGGAAATCCAGAAGTTTTAAAGGAAGTATGTCCAGGGGATTTTGGAAAAATGAATAAACAAGGTTTTTGTATGATTGGTTCAAAAAAATAAATGAAAATTAAGATTTTAATACCTGTATATAACGATTGGAGATCTGTTATTAAGCTCATTGATGAAATTAACGATCTATCTATTAAGACAGAATTTCAAATTTCTATTTTAATTGTAAATGATGCTTCAAATCATGACCGACAAGATGAGGAAAAAACTTTAGAAAATATCCAATCGATTAAAATATTAAACATGAAAAAAAATCAAGGTCATGCAAGGTGTATTGCTACAGGACTAAAATATATTTATGAAAAGGAAGATTTTGATTATGTTATACCTATGGATGGGGATGGAGAAGATAGACCTGAAGAGATAAAAGATTTCCTAAACCAAATTAATGATTCTAATGACAAACCTATTGTGGGAGAGAGAATAAAACGATCTGAAAACTTATTTTTTAAAAGCTGTTATCAAGCGCACAAATTAATAACTTTAACTTTTACTGGTAAGTCCATTAAGTTTGGCAATTATACTTGTTTACCAAAAGCTACTGTTGAAAAAATGATTAATGAAAAAGCTACCTGGAACAGCTTCTCTGGTTCTTTAACAAAAATAGAAAAGGATTTACTTTTTATTCCATCTATAAGGG
>CABYGR010000026.1 GCA_902518595.1 uncultured Pelagibacteraceae bacterium
CACTCGCAGAGATTGTATTAATTGTTTTTGGATTTGCTTTTATCCATTTAATTAATTTTTGAGCCAATAAAGCATAAACAATTAAAGATAAAAAATCTAATACAATATAAGTTGTAATTAAAATAAAGAATTGAACAATATAATTTGAATTAAAATCAATAAATTGTGGGAAGATTAAGGGAAAAAACAACCAAGCTTTTGGGCTTGTTCCTGCAACTAAAAAACCATCTTTAAAAAATGAAAAAAAACTTTTTGAAAAAATTATTTTTGAATTTATTTCTTTAGGTGCAGATTTATAAATATCGTAAGCTAAATAAAGCAAATAAATTACCCCAATCCATTTAAAAATATTTAAAAAGTTTGGATTATCTAAAAAAAAAGTACCTAAAACAAAAATTACTAACGTAGCTTGGATAAAGTTAGCTGTAATATCACCTAATGCAGTCCAAACACATTTTTGAACACCATAATTCATAGAATAAGAAATAATAACAATTCTAGGTGTGCCTGGTGTTATGAATAGAAAAATTATGATTTGTAAAAAAAGTATGAAATCTAGGGGGAGCATAAAAAAAAAGATAGTCCTTAAAAACCGGGAGCTAAAGATGGCTAAGAAGGACTACCTAACATAATATAACAGATCTCAAAAAAAATGCATTATCGATTTTTTTCAAATATAAAGGAATTATGAAAAAAAAAGGTCACAGGCCAGTTACCCGGGTCAAAAATCCAGAGCCAAAAATCGAAGATCCAGATTGGGTCATCTGGGCTGCATGGGCCGATAGAATTACTTTTGAAGAAATTGAAAAAAAAACTGGTTATAAGGAGTCTGATGTAATTAAAATAATGAGAAGGTCGCTTAAACCATCTTCTTTTAGATTATGGAGAAAAAGGGTTAATCAAAAAAGTATAAAACATAGAAAAAAATTTGAATACTCTCGAAAACAAATAACTAGTAAAATTAAAAAAGGTGATTATCTTTAAATCATGAAAAAAATAACAATTTATACAGGTCCAATGTGCAATTACTGTGATGCTGCTAAAAGATTGTTAATAAGAAATAAAGCTACTTATAGTGAAATTGATATTGGAAAAGTAGAGGGTGCAATGGATGAGATGATTAAAAAAGCCAATGGAAAAAGAACAATTCCTCAAATTTTTTTCAATGATGAACACATTGGTGGCTATGATGAAATTAGAGCCTTGGAAAAAGAAAATAAACTTTTAGATTTATTAAAATAAACTTACTTAGGTTTAAAAACTAAACAAATACCATTATTACAAAATCTTTTTCCAGTAGGTTGTGGTCCATCTTCAAAAATATGACCATGATGACCACCACAATTTTTACAGTGATACTCTGTTCTAGCATATCCTATTAGATGATCTGTTTTAGTTTCAAAAACTTCAGGTAAAGACTCATAAAAAGACGGCCAGCCAGAACCGCTTTCATATTTACTATTTGAATTAAATAATTTTATTCCACAATTGGCGCAATGATAACTTCCTTCTCGTTTTTCACTATTTAATTCACTGGTGCCAGGTGGTTCGGTTCCATCCTCGAACATTACTAATTTTTGTTCAGCTGTTAGATTTGGATTTTTTTTTGTCATCTATTCAAAATAATTTAGCACAAGATTGATGTAAAAATGAGTGTAATTCGACTAATTTATCAAAGTCTTTGTTATAACCACCGCCTAAAACACCACAAAGAGGAATACCTTTTGAAAAAAAATTTTCTATTACAATTTCATCTCTTTCTTTAATTCCTTCATCTGAAATCTTTAATTTACCTAAGCGATCATTAAAATGAATATCAACACCAGCTATATAAAAGACATAATCAAAGTTTTCGTGATTTAATTGATTTAAATAAAACTTAAGAGTTTTAAGGTATTGTTTGTCTTCTAAGTTGTCCTCAAGCTCAACATCCAGGTCACTGATCGATTTTTTAGCAGGATAGTTCGATTTTGAATGCATACTAAAAGTAAATACATTTCTATTATTCTTGAATATGTCTGAGTTACCATTTCCTTGATGAACATCCAAATCAACAATTAAAATTCTTCCAGCTAATCCCCTATCAAGTAAATATTGAGCAGAAACTGCTACATCATTAAATACACAATAACCTGCTCCTCCCTCAAAATTTGCATGGTGACTCCCACCAGCAGTATTACATGCAAGGCCATAATTAATTGCAAGTTTTGATGCTAAAACTGTCCCGCCTGTTGCTACTAAAGATCTTCTAACCACACTATCAACTAATGGGAAGCCAATTTTTTTTATAAGATTTTGATCTAGTGATTTGTTTTTTACTTTTTTTATATAAGTCTCAGAATGAGCTCTTTTTAAAGTTTGATCTGAACATGGGTATGGGGTGTAAAATTTTTTAACTATATTTTTATTTATTAAATAATTTGCTAGTGCCCCAAATTTTTGGATCGGAAATTTATGATCATCACCAATTTTTGCAAAATAATCTTCATGATTAATTACTGGTAGTTCCATTTATTCAATAACACGGATGGGCTTGCCAATTACACAAGCTTCCAAAGCTTCAATCATTTGCATGTAATAGATGCTATAATTTTCTGCAGTAACGTATCCAATATGTGGAGTTAATAATGCGTTCGGTAAAAATCTTAACTTATTATTTTCTGGTAATGGTTCTTTTTCATAAACATCGATTCCGGCCCCAGCAATTACATTTGTAGATAATGCAATAATTAAATCATCTTCATTAACTATTGGACCACGTGAAGTATTGATTATAAAGGCTGTTTTTTTCATCTTATCCATTTCTTTTAGAGTAATACAATCTTTGTATCTTTCTCCTCCCTGAACATGAATAGACAAAAAATCAGATGTCTTAATTAAATCATCTTTGTTACATGGAAGGACATTTAGTTCCTTACATGTATCTAAATTAAGATTTTCACTCCATGCCATAATCTCCATGCCAAAAGCTTTACCAATTTTAGCAACTTGAGAACCTACTCGACCTAAACCAATTAAACCTAAAATTTTTCCTTTAAGATCTATTCCAACTGTAGTTTGCCAATAGCCTTGGTACATATTATCTATTTCTTCTTTTAAATTTCTAGCTAACCCCAATATTAATGCCCAAGTCAATTCGGGAGTAGGATTAATGTTACTTTCAGTTCCACAAACTATAATTTTTCGTTTTTTTGCAGCATCTAAATCTATTGCTTTGTTTCTCATTCCACTAGTAATTATGTATTTTAATTTTTTTAAAGCATTTATTAAACTAGAAGTTATTTTTGTTCTCTCTCTCATGATTAATAATGCTTCGTATTCTTTTAGTTGTTCAATAGCATCATTTTCATCCTCAAATGGTTTGCTAAAAACTTTTATTTCGTATTTTCCTGATAATTTTTTTAAATCCACAAACTCTTGAGAAACATTCTGATAATCGTCTAAAATTGCAACTTTAAGCATTATTTTTAATTTTTTTATTTGAAAGACTTATACCCGCTATAATAAATATTGCTCCAAGTAAGTGGTAAATCATAAACTTTTCATCAAAGAGAATAATTGCCATTATAGACCCAAATACAGGCATTAAATGTAAAAAAACTCCAGCCCTATTTGCACCTATAATACCAATACCTTTAATCCAAAAAAAGAATGAAGCTAAACCTGGAAAAATTACTACATATGATAAAGTAAGAATAAATGGCTTACCAATAATAATTTGATTTCCATAATTCATTTCTAAAATATAAATTGGAATTAAAAATACTAAACCTGAAATAATTACCACTTCTAATAAAGTTATTTGTGTAATTTCATAGGTTTTTTTTTTAAGTAATGCTGAATAAAGAGCCCAAGCAAACATTCCTGCTGCCATTATTAAATCTCCTCTATTAAAAGCTAAATTTTTTATAACGTCTAAGTCTGATTTAGTTATGATAAAAAGTACTCCTAACAGAGATAAAATTACTCCAAATATTTGAAATTTATTTGTTTTCTCTATGCCTAAAATTGAAGATATAAACATTATCCATACTGGAATTGTAGAGATCATCAATACTCCACTAATTACTTGCATGTAATACAAAGAATAATAAACGGTTGAGTTAAAAATTGTTATACTTGTAATACCTAAGATTATAAAAAAACCAATGTTGTTAAAAATATAATTTTTTTTTTTTAAAATTTCTCTAAATGTAAATGGTAAAAGAATTAGTCCTGCAAATAACCATCTATAAAAATTTAATGAAAATGGTGGAATTTCAAATGTACTTGCAGCTTTTCCCACAATAAAATTGCCTGACCAAAATAAAGTTGTAAGAACTAACAAAATATAAGCATAGTTATTTTTATTAGTCACAAAATTAAGAAAATCTTACAGAGCTATAAGGATTTAAATTTAAATTTGTATTTTCTTCAGCTACCATTCCAGAGACTATCTTTCCAGAAATAGGTCCTAAAGTCCATCCCAAATGATGATGACCAAAACAATAAAAAACATTTTTATAATTTTTTGATGGACCTATTACTGGAAGAAAATCTGGTAAAGTTGGTCTAAAACCTAGCCATTCGTCTTCGTGCTCAGGTAAATCACCTAGCATATATTTTGCATTATTTATTAAATTTTTAATTCTCGATTTTGATAAAGGATTATTTAGTCCTCCAAATTCTACTGTTCCTACAACTCTCAAACCTTGCTCCATTGGGGTAATTCCAAAACCTCTGTTAGAATAAATTACTGGTCGACTTAAAAGATGATCACAGTTTTTGAAATGCACATGGTAGCCTCTTTCTGTATCTAAAGGTATTTTTTCTCCAAGATTATCAGTTAGTTTTTTTGAAAACGCGCCACAAGCAATAATAATTTTTTCAAATTTATATTCTTTTGAATCAGTTTCAAAAATAGGCGTTTGATCATCAAACTTAATATTTTGAACATTTAATTTTTCAAATTTACCTCCTTTTTTAAGGAATAGTTCAAAGAATTTTAAAAGTATTTTTTTAGGATTTCTTGTATGCTTTGCATAAGGGTAATAAACCCCTCCATGATAAAAAGGTTTTATATGTGGTTCTAGATCATGTATTTCTTGCTTGGTGACTAATTGCTGTTTAATTCCTAACTCATCTCTTACTTTTATTTCTAACTCCCTACTTTTTAAATCTTTATCATTCCAAATGTACAAGATCCCTTTATTTTCAACTAAATTTTCTAAATTTATCTCTTCAAATAACTCATCATAAGCAGGCAATGCCAAATTTAATATTTGATGCATATATTTTGCAGTATTCATCATTCTGCTTTCAGTAGTATTCCTGATGAATTTTATGAACCAAGGAATCATTTTTGGTACATAGTTCCATTTCAACGCTAACGGCCCAGAAGAACTTAAAAGCATTGCTGGCACATCTGCCAAAACATCCGTTCTATTTAAAGATAAAGATGCATAAGGTGAAAAATGTCCCGCATTACCATAAGAAGCAACTGCACTTCCAGGGCTTTCTCTATCAAAAATTGTTACATCAAAACCTTTTTTTTGAAGAAATAAAGCATTTGAAATTCCTTGGATTCCCGCACCAACAATTCCAATTTTACTATTCATATAAAAAGTATACTGCTTTTTTTAATAAAAATTTAAGCGACAAATTATACTTATGCAATCGACTGTTGGCTATGGATCTTTGCACTCAACACAATTCCAAATCCAATCATTGTTGCTAACATTGAAGAACCACCATATGACATTATTGGCAAAGGAGACCCAACTATTGGCAACATTCCCAAAACCATAAACATATTAATAGTAATGAAAACAAATATTGCTGAACCAAAACTATAACAAAATATTTTAGCAAAATAGCTTCTAGAAATAGAACCAATCAGAATAATTCTATAAATAATTACTGCATAAATCAGCAATAGAAATAATGAACCCAAAAAACCAAATTCTTCAGAAAACAAAGTAAAAATAAAATCTGTATGTTTTTCAGGTAAAAATTCCAAATAACTCTGAGTTCCCTTTAAAAAACCTTTTCCTGTAAGTCCTCCAGATCCAACAGCAATCTTTGATTGAATAATTTGATAACCTGCTCCTAAAGGGTCTCTATCAGGATTTAAGAAAGTTAAAATTCTAAGTTTTTGATAAGGTTTTAAAAATGAAATTATGAAAGGAAATGAAACTATAGAAATTAAAAATGAATAAAAAAAATATTTATGATTTAATCCAACAAACCATAAAACTATAATTCCACTAATTGAAATCAGTATAGATGTTCCAAGATCTGGTTGAATAATGACTAAACTCATTGGTACAAAAATAATTATTAAGGATATAATGATTGAATAAAAAGAATTTACATTTTCTAATCTCATTCTGTGAAAATATTTTGCTAGACATAGAATTATAGCTATTTTCATTAGCTCAGAAGGTTGAATATTTATAAAGTATAAATCCATCCATCTTTGAGAGCCTGATGCAGTAACTCCAAAATTAATTGTCCAAATCAACATCAGCACTAATATTAGGTAAGCAAAATAACTTATTGAAAACCACAATCTTATATTAAAAAAAGATATAACTAGCATTAATACACTAAAAATTAAAAATTTTATCAAATGACTTTTAGTATAAAAGAGAACCTGACCACCATCAGTAGAATACATTGTTACAATACTAACCATTCCTAAAATTAGAATGCTTATCAGTAGAATATAGTCTATTTGTTTTATTTTTTGAAAAAAATTTGACTTATTTTCTAATCTATTATGAATGTACATCTAAATATTTAAATACTTTTTTGTATCAAAGTTTTTTCTAATTTCATGTCTATCTATAATCATCTTAAACAATTTTTTTGCTAAAGGAGCTGCTACTGTTCCGCCAGAACCACCGTGTTCAATTACTATACTTAATGCATATCTAGGATTTTTATAAGGTCCAAATGCAATATATAAGGCATGGTCTCTCTCCTCATATGGAATTTGAGAAGTTTTTAAATCTAATTCTCTTTCTTCTGCAGTGATTCTTTTTACTTGTGCAGTCCCAGTTTTTCCAGCAAATTGATACTTTGGATCTTCTATTCTAGATCTGTAAGATGTTCCCATAATTTCATTTGTAGAACTAAACATTGCTTCCTGGATAATTTTTATATTCTTATCGTTTTTGTATAAAGGCTTGTATTTATCTTTATGCTCAATGTCTTCTTGTCCATTTATAATTAACTTTGGATAAATTTTATATCCTCCATTTCCAATTTGCGCTGCCATTAAACAAAGTTGAATTGGAGTTGTTTGTATGTATCCTTGGCCTATTCCAGTGATAATTGTTTCCCCAAGTAGCCAGTTTCTTCCTAAAGCATTTTTTTTCCATTCAGTATTTGGTACTAAACCCTTTTTTTCATTTTCAAATAAACCGTTAAAAGCCTCTTTTCCTAAACCAAATTTTTTTGCTGTTTCACTTAATCTGTCTACCCCAAGTTTTCTTGCAATTTCATAGAAATAACTATCACAAGATTGTTGCATAGCATTTTTTAAGCTAACAAAACCATGTCCTTCTTTTTTCCAACAATGATATGTTTGACCATACATTTCTTTTTTACCTTCACATTTAACTGTAAAGTTAGTATTAATAATTCCATTTTCTAATGCTGATAGTGCTACAATTGGTTTAATAGTTGAGCCTGGAGAATAATTGCCTGCGATAGATTTATTTACTAATGGTTTCATTGGATTGTTCCTTATAAGCTGCCAATCTTCTTGATTAATCCCAAAAACAAATAAATTTGGATCAAAAGATGGTGAAGAGTGCATAG
>CABYGR010000027.1 GCA_902518595.1 uncultured Pelagibacteraceae bacterium
ATACAATAACAGTAGGAACTCCTCTTATACCGGCCGCCGAGGCGGTATTAATTCCATCTGTCTCGATATCAGCTATATAAAAATTTCGCCCTTTATATCCTTCTGAAAGTTTTTCCATAATTGGCTTAAGTTGTTTACATGGCGAGCACCATGACGCTGAGAATTGGACAACTGAGACATTCTCATTTTTAATTGTTGTTTCAAACATTTCATCTTTAAATTCAATCATAAATTATCCTTTCTAATTATTTATTAAGTAATAAATTTTTTTATTATAATGTCAAATGACTAATAGTCGTTTAGGAGATTATTAAATTGGTATTTTTAAGAAATTTTTTTTAGTTTTTCTAAATTAGATGATCTTTTAGCATCTAGAACTGCCCTTACTAATTTTCTATTACAATTTACACCCAAACTTTTAGCAACTTTGTCTGCAATTGATGTTCTCGTTTCTTTTCTGTCTTCAGCTTTATCAAATATTTCTAATATTTTTTCTTTTTTCTTTTTCAATAACTGTTTACCTAAGTTGGAGTTGTTATTATTCTTCATACTTTCTACTATCTTTGAAATTTGTGTAGAATTTGGTATTTTATAAATAGTCGGAACCGAACCACCAGATCCATCCCTAACAATTTTTTTCATTTCTATATTATTATTATCAGCAAATCGTGGAAGATTATCCATTCTTTTCATTGGTATCTTATGTTTCTTTAAAAAATCTACTAACTCGTCAGCACTTAGATAACCAGAAGGTTTTTCATCTAGTATTTTAAGGTTATAAGGGTTTTTTTCCATATAATTTAATTTTTATAATTAATCACTTTTTTTTCTTCTGGATCATCAAGCTCCATAATTATTTTTTCATCATCTGTACTTTCCTTAATAGACTGACCAGGACTTAAACCATGATCATCTTTAAGCTTTTTAATCTTACTCTCTAAACCTCTAGAAGACCCATAGGTATTATTTATCAGATTTTGTAAACTTTTTGAATGAGTTTTGTGACTACTAATAGCAGTTCTAAGATTATCTTTTACTGTCTTATATTTATCGTAAATACCTTCAGCATCGCCTACAATTTTATCTACTATTGATAGTTGTTTTTGTTGATTTTTTAAAGAAGTAACCGTTTTTATTAGGCCCATAAGGCTTATGGGTCCTGCGAGAATTACTTTTCTCTCATGACAATAGTCTAGAATAGAGTCGTCATGTTCTAAAACTGATAAATAGCAGCTATCAAAAGGCATAAACAAGACAACATATTGAAAGGATTTCAAATTATGTATTTTGATGTAATCTTTAATAGATAACTTCTCAACATGATCCTTTACAGAGTCAATGTGCTTTTTTAAAAATATTTCTCGCTCTTTTTTGTCTTTTTCATTCGCAAACTTTTGAAAATTAGTCAAACTAACCTTGCAGTCGACCACTATAGAGCTTGAAGCATTATCTCCGGGAAGATTAATAACAAAATCAGGAACTACTTTTCTTTGAAGTCCTGTAGCAGGATCAATGTTAGATTTAGCTTCTCTAGTTGTAAAATCATCTCCTTCAACTAATCCATGTTTTTCAAATAATCTCTGAATTTTTTTTTCATTATATTGACCTTGGTATTTAAAATTTCCAACCAATTTTTCATGAAAATCTCTATATTCTGTAACTAAGGTGCTATAATTTTGAAAACTTTCGGTACTAATTTTCTCAAATTCATCGACACTTTTAACACTATCCCTTAGAGTTTGCTTGTCATTTTTTAGTTCTTCTATGAATTTTTCTTTTAACTCAATTTCTTTAAGATTTGCTTCATGCTGACCTTGTAATCTTAAAAACTCTGGATTTTCATTAATATCAAAGTCTTCATTATCAGCTTTGGATTTTTTATTAAGGTAAATTAAGTAAGAAATTAAGCCAAGAATACTTAAGCCAAATATTATTGTTATTATAGTTGATGTCATATTGTTATTTTATCCTATTTTTTTAATTTTAACCATTGTTTTGAAAACTTTGTTATTTGTCCATTATTATCAATGCACTTTTGAATTAAAACAGTAAGTGAGTCGCTAAATTCTCGTGACCCATCATCGTTTCCTGAAGCGTGAGCTAATTCATGCAAAAATACTGAAAACATTTTTCCAAACGATTCTCTAAATAGATCTTGGTGAAGATATATAATTTTTGAATTTACATCACTTGAATTTTTTAATTCTCCTAGTAAATCCTTGCAAAATATTTTTTTGAATTTAACATCATACAAATAATCATCATATTCGTCATTTTTAAAAAGTTTAGCAAAGCTTGGACTGATAGATTTGGCTGCATCAAAACAAAAATCTATTTTTTTTTGCTCATCATTATTTAATACAGCAGTTTTTTTATTTTTTATTCTTTTATCTGCATTGGCTTTATTTCTTATAAAACTTTCTAAAGAAGATAATATTCCAAAATTGGTAAAGTAAGATGGTAACATTGTTTTTTTCTTCTTTTCTTTTGAGTCTCTATTAATAATATAGTTTTGAGTTCTAGTAGAATACCAATCATTATAAGAAATATTTCTGCTATAAGTCCATTTAGACTCTGCTATAAAATCTTTTCCAAAAATTTTTTTTATAGCCTCATCATCTTTTAAACTTCCATATGAATGAATTGCTATAGCACTTAATAATGGATGTCCATTTCCCTTTGACCATAAATGTTTTGCACTGTTTATTATATATTTAATGGCGGAATTATCTTTCATTGCACGATAGTAAAAACCAGATTTTGCAAATATTGAAAAATAAGTGGCTCTTAACTTTTCGTCAAAAGCTTTTCGATCTCTATCTTGTTTTGTTTTTCTTTCAAGAGCTGCGTATGGTTTATCTATATTAATAACAACTGGTAAACCTGGTGTTAATCTTGCAAGACCTCTATAAAAACAAATTCCATCTTTTTTTTTTGATTTAAAGACTGTTATATCGTTGTGGGAGTGTAAGACTTCTCCAATTAATGGATTTTCACTAAAGAAGAAATTCTGCATACCAATTCTAAACTCATCTTTCAGTTTTTTAGAGATAGTATTGATGATTAAATAACTTCCTTTGATATCATTAATGTTAAAATAATTATAAACTAACGGTCTTAATTCTGTGCCTTCTATTTCTTTACCAATTGACACTATTAAAGCTTGATTTCCTGATAAGTTTATTGGATTAAAAACACCCATTCTTGCTAAATCTGAAAATGCTTTTTTTTGACCTTCTCCATTTTGTCCTATGGTTAGATCATTTTCGGCCTTATCAGATCCTACATAGAAAAGTTTCTTTAAATTATATGTAGTGGGTGCATATACGGTAATTTGGTCTTCAATAACTGTTACTTTAACATTTGAGATTTCTTTTCCAGCTTCCACCTGTGCGTCTCTATAATTCTGAAGACAATCAATTGCAATTTGCTTCTCTGTCCATGGATCAGCTCCCCAGGATGTTGTTATTGCACTTTCAACACTTTTAATATGCTTTGCAAATTTAATTTGTGGCAATTCTAATAATAATTCTTCAAATTTTATTATATCTTTGTTATCCATTTATCCTCCTATTTTCTTGAATATTATTTATTTGATTAAGTTCTTCTTCTAATATTTGTATTTCAGTTAAACCTTTATTGAATGTTTTAATTTGTTTTCTTTTTTTAAAAAATCTCAAAGTGTTTAAAGGTAAAAAATATATATAATAAAAAAAAGACTCAACTTTTCTATTTTTAAAATATTCATTTTTTGTTTTTTCAGTAATTTCTTGATGCTTAAAATATTCCAAACAATTATTTTTCCAGATAAGCATATATTTTAATCTTTCTTCTAGTAAATATTTGAAATTTTTTTTCATTTTTAGTGTTCTAGATATCCTTTAGATGTTTTCTCTTTTATTTTTTTTTCAAAGTATTTTTTAGCTTCTTCTTTAGAGCTAAATTTTTTTGTATTGACTGCAGGATTCTTAATTCCAATTCTTCCATAAGATACGATTACATCCTTGCAAACAATTTTTATATCCCAAAATTTATAAGAGTTAGTAGTAAGATCTTTGTATTCAAAATGTCTCATGTTTTCCTCCTTTTTATTGTTGATCTTGATTTATTTTATTCTCTTTTTTATACCTAGCAACCAATACCGCTATTGTTTTGCTCATTGAAAGACTTGCATGAGGTAAAATTATTTTTGATATTTCCTGCAATCCTTCGTGTACTGTTTTAGCCAACGATACATTTGTATATCTTGATCTATCTGCCATTATATTTTCCTTTCTTTGTTAATGTATTGTATCATTTGAATTATTATTTTTTTTTTCACCTATTATTTCTTCCTTGGGCTTTGAAATTTCCCATTCTTTAAAAGATGATAACCATTCCTTGTGATTTCTTGTTACTTGCTCAGAGGCTGAATTAAGAAAATATCTATAAACAGGATAACTCAGATAAAAAATCATAGTTTGCAGAGCTCTAAATATAAAAATACTCCAGCAATCTCCCGCATTTAAAAAAGATCTATTTATACTCTTTGCAAAACTATCAATTAATTCTTTTGCTAAAGTATCAATACGAGTTCTTTCAGTTTGCTCAGTTTGAATTTTTCCTGAACTTGCAGATTTGTTAATAAATGGAATTAAGTTATTAACCTTATTTTCTCTTTTATTTTGGCTTTGCTTTTTTCTTTGAATTCCCCCCCTTTTTTTACCTTTAAATAGCTTTTTTATTTTTTTGTTCATAAGAAGCTTAAATCATATTTATAATGCACGGTCAAGCGTTTATTTTATATATTGACAATTATTTTTCTAACGCTATAAAGTGTATATATAAAGAATCGAAAAATTATGAAAACACAACAATTAAAGCAAATTATAAGAGGAATTAGCGAGAAAACTAAAAATCGTGAGCTTTTAGAGAGGATTTTAAAGCTAACTGGACTTAGTAGGGCCCGATGTAGTGAAATAATGGTTTATAAGCAAGGTAGTTCATTTGATCACTATGTTTATAAGTTTAAAGAAGAAACATTTCCCCCAAGTTTTGCCTATTTATTTTTAAATGCAGTTTTTTCATCACTGTCTTTTAAAAATAACAAAAATAAAAAGAAAAAGGAAAACTTTTCTGACTTTATAAAAAATAATCAACAGTCTATTTGGCAAAAACAAAAAGAGGATTTTATTAAATTAATTATTGATTGTAAGAATCTTGAAATAGGAAAAAAATTAATTAATCCAGCTTTAGAATTTCATGCATTAAACTTAATTAGACTAAGTTCTCCTGAAACAAAGTTAAAAAATGAAAGTTTTGTAAACTCTTATATTAGAATTTCTCACCCAGAGGTAATAGAATATTTAGAAGAACCTGAAAACGATACTAATGATATATTTCCCTCAGATAAAAATATTTTTTCTTATGGTGATTCAAATGCTGACTTAGATGCAATCAGGGGGAAAAAATACAATCAATACCAAAAACTTGTTGATAATTTAAAAAATTTTTATCCTTTGATAGAGTTTTTAAGGAAGGGATATATGCCAAACTTTATAGCACCACATGAATATACCCGTATACGAATAGCTACTAATGATGAAAGATATATAGGAACAATGTTGTTTTCGAATAGTTTTTTAAGAGAAGATTTAGATTTAACAAGTCTTAATGATTTATTTATTTTAAAAGTTAAAGAAAATAATATGGAAGGAACTTTCGATATTAATGATCATGTTTTAATCAAAAAACATCCACATTATAAGAATATAAAAAAAAATATTCCATCAGAAGTCATGGCTTATGATTTTCAAGATGGGATTTATGCAATTGAAGAAAATAAAAGAATTATTTTAAGAAGACTGCAATTCTATAGAAGTGCTCTACCTAATTCCAATGAACAAAAATTTGAAATACCTAAACTTCTTAAAGAGGCAGCTGATAAAGAAATTAATAAAGTTTTTTCAAAAGGATCAAAGAACGTAAAGCTTTTCGAGATTGATCAATTGGTTAATAAATATGGTCTGCAAAATGAACTCTTAAGAGAAAAATTAAAGCCACTAATACCTGGACTTATAAATGACAATAACAAAGATATTTTTTATGGTAAAGAGATTAGAAATAAATCAAAAAAAATAGACACTTTGGTTGATGTTATTTCAGATAACAAAAAATACCCTGTTCACACTGTAAGATTTGAAGATCTGTTAATATGTGGAGAAGTTTTGTGGAAATCTAGTAACTTTAAAGATAATAACGCTGTCAAAAGTATAGATTTATTTAAACAAGAAGAAGACACTACTCCTTTATTTGAGAAACAACTTATGGAGATTGCATAAATGGAAAACTATACAGTGTATCTAGATGCTGAAACTACTACAGGAGATCAGGTTCAAGCTGATATTGTTGAATACACTGCGATTTTAGTGAGAGACAAAGACCAGGAAATAATTGAAGACTTCACATACTTTGCCAGACCACGTATTTCAAGATGTTACCAAGTTGATGCCTATTTAGTAAATGGCTTTAATCCCTTTGAAGTTGATAAACACGAATACACTAATCATCAATTAGCTAAAAAGTTAAACGAAAAATTTACTCGATGGAAAAACAAAGGAAATGTAAAATTTAATGCATTTGCAGGTTATAATTTTGATTTTTTACTAACATCACATACATGGTGGTCAAATCTTTATAGTTTCCCTTGGTTGTTTTCAACCAAAGCAAGTCAGATGGACACCTTGCCTATTGCTAGAAATATGGAATTTTATAGACCAGATATTTTAAAAACTGAGTTGAATCACAAAAAAAATAAAGTTTTTAAATTATCCTCACTCTGTAATTTAAATGGCTTTCCAATTAAGACAGCCCACAGAGCTTATGACGATACACTTGGTTTAAAGAATCTGACAGAACATTTAAGTAAAGCAGATCCAAAACTGTTTCAAAAGAATTTACAATTTTCAAACAAAAGGGATGTTCTTCCCTATATTAAAAAAGTTAAATATTTTTATACAACAGAAACTTTTTTTTCTAAGACAAGACAATTTGCATGTTGTTTTTTAACAGAACATCCAATTTATGCAGGATATATGCTCTCTCTTGATTTAAAGCATTCACCTGAGGAAATTTTTTCTATTAAAAGTAATAATGAATTACAAAAATTACTTTTTGCTACTCCTGTTAAAATGCGAACTACAAAAGCAAATCGTACACCTCTTATCTTAATGCCTGAAGATAAATGGGTTCTAAGTGTTGAAGATGAATATAGTGTTATTGGACACGAAACTTTATCAAAGAGAGCTGACTATATTATAAAAAATAGAAATGAGATTGCTGAAAGAGTTCAAACTATTATTAAAGACAAGTTTGATGAGAAAAATATGGATCAAACCGAGTTGTTACCTGAGCAAAAAATATTTGCTTTAAAGCCAGATAGAAAACAACAAGATTTAATGAATAACTTTGTTGTTACAGACAATATGGATGAAAAAGTTAAAATTTACAAAAATTTCAATCTTAGACTTCAAGCAGACCAACCGAGCAAAAAAAATTGAATGGATACACTCGTACTTTCTCCAACTTTCTGCGTATGCAATCGCCCACAACAAGCTTTTCAATACTAATATTAATAGAGGAGTAATTCTTATGTGTGCAACAGATTTAACGTA
>CABYGR010000028.1 GCA_902518595.1 uncultured Pelagibacteraceae bacterium
AAATATTTCAATCTTCTATCCAAAAATATTTGAGAAATTTTTTCTGTTTCTGTTTTTCCATTCACCTCTATGATATGCGTCACTAGCAATTAAAGGTAATACACTTGTTGCTTCGGCAAAAACCATCTGTTCTTTTGTAACATCTACTTTGCCCCAAGAGCTAGCTTCTTTTAAGGTTGAGCTACTGCACGCACCATCTCTGGAATCAGCTACAGTAATTTGTATAGCATATTTGTGCATTTCAACTTCTTTACCTAAAAGCTCAGCACATATAACTGTATCTTGAATAAAATTTTTTGGGACTCCACCACCAATCATAAATAAACCTGATTTTTTAGATTGTATTTTAATCTCAGTTAATTCTCTGAATTCTTTAATTGAGTCAATCGTAATATGTTTCTTTGGATTATTTTCTTGATGAATCACTAATCCAAAACCAGCGCTTGAGTCTGTAAATGCTGGGCAAAAAATTGGAACATGATTATCATATGCAGTTTCAATTAATGAGTCTTTTTTTATTGAGTTTTTTTTTAGATACTTTCCTATTTCATGGATAAACTCTCTAGAAGTATAACTTTTTGGTTCTAAATTATCTGCTATTTCACAGATTTTTTTGTCACAAACTTGCAACTCATCTTCATCAATATAAGTATCATAAATTCTATCAATATAATTTTTTCTTAGTTCAGCATCGTCTTGAAATTGTGATCCTTGGTAATGTTTAAACCCCAAAGCTTCAAAAAAATCCATGTCAATAATAGAGGCCCCAGTAGCAACAATAGCATCTACCATATTATATTTTACCAGATCTTTATAAATATTCATACATCCAGCTGCTGAAGTTGAACCAGCCAATGTTAGAAAAATTGTGCAATCTTTATCCTTTAACATTTCATTATAAATGTTTGCAGCATTAGCCGTTTCTCTTGAAACAAAAGACATCTTTTCCATAGAAGAAATAATTTTTCTAGAATCAAAAGTGGTAATATCAATATGTTCAACAGGATTTTTTAGAAAATCTTTTTTGCTATTATGACCTAAGATTTTTTTTTCAGACATTAAGCAACCAAAGTAGCTTTATTAATATCTTTATCATAAAGCGTCATTATCGGGCTATCTTCAACTTCATAAATTTCGTTAGAGTAAAAACCATTGAACTGAGTCCTAAAGGTTAATCCGTATGCTCCTAATTGTCCAAGTTCAATATAATCATTCTCCTTAATATTATTTGGTAGAAGAAAAGGACCTTTCATATAATCCATACTATCACAAGTTGGACCATGAAAATCGAATGCAGATAATTTTTTTGAAATAATTTTGCTTGAATTATTTTTAATCATTTTTGATGGGAAAACTATGTTTGGAGTTCCTCCATCAAAAAGTGTTCCGTAGGTACCATCGTTAATATAAAGCTTTTGTTTTTTTCTCAAGTCAACCCTAACTATTGTTGAGCCACTTTCAGCAACAAGAGCCCTTCCCGGTTCACAAATAATTTCAGGTAATTCTTTTAATTTTAAATTTTTTAATCCTTTTTCAATTTCCTTAAAATAATTATCTAAAGATTGAGGAACAAGATCAGGATAAATAGTTGGGAATCCACCACCAACATTTATATAATCAGGAATAATTTTTGTTTTTTTTATTATATTTCCAATTTCAGCAATACCTTTACTGTAAGAAATTGGATGCATGCATTGTGAGCCAACATGAAAACTTAAGCCAATTTTATTTGAATATTGCTTAGCTAATCTTAATAGTCCAGCGGCCTCAGAATTTAAAGCTCCGAATTTTTTTGATAAATCAATTTCTGCATGTTCATTTGAAACAGCCACTCTTACAAATAATTCGAGATCTTTTGCATTACTTGTATTTTCTATAATTTTTATCAATTCATCTTTTGTATCTAAAGCAAAAGTTTTAATTCCATATTTAAAGTATGCTTCATTAATACTTTCTCTACTTTTTACTGTGTGCATATAAGAGCATTTAGCTGATTGGCTAAACTTTCTTACTGTTTTTATTTCTTCTATAGAAGCAACATCAAATTGATTAATTCCACTCTTTATTAAAGTTTTTATAACTTCTGGGTGTGGATTTGTTTTAACAGCAAACAGAGTTTTTCCTAAAAATTTTTTTTGAAAGAACCTGGATGCAGAAAGAATAGAATTCTTCCTGATGCAATAAACAGGTTTATTTGGTTTCAGTCGATTTACAAGCTCTTCAACTGATTTAAATTTTTGCATTTAAAATGCCCTCTCAAAAAAATTTAACAAAAAAAAAGTTTCAATAATTTTTAAAACCTTTTCCAAATCAGCAGTTAAGGCAATAATAAATGGGTGTAAAGTAAATAATTACTATTGAAATTATCATAAAAGGACACATATAAAGGTTATGAAAAATAAAGCTAATATTCAAAATTTAAGTGATTTTGATAACAAAAAATTACTGATAGTTGAAGATGATAACCCATTTAGAGAGAGATTGGCTAGATCTATGGAAAAAAAGGGTTTTGAGGTTTTACAAGCTGAGAGTGTAAAAAAAGGCATTGAGGTTACAAAAATTAATAAACCAGGATTTGCAGTTGTGGATCTAAGACTGTCTGACGGGAATGGTCTTGATGCTGTAAAAGAAATTCAAAAATCGAATGAGACAAGTAGAGTTATAATGTTAACAGGGTATGGAAATATCCCAACAGCAGTAGCGGCAATAAAAGAAGGGGCAATTGACTATCTAGCAAAACCTGCAGACGCTGATGATGTTGAAAATGCTTTACTAGCAGATCCTGCGCAAAAAGTTCCTCCACCAGAAAATCCAATGTCAGCAGATAGAGTAAAATGGGAACATATTCACAGAGTTTTTGAATTGTGTAATAGAAATGTATCAGAAACTGCTAGAAGACTTAAAATGCACAGAAGAACTCTTCAAAGAATACTTTCCAAAAGATCTCCTAGATAAAATTTCTAAATTTAATTATTTTTTTTGCAATTAAAGTTAATAATAAAATCTTAAATAATTCAGCAAGTAAAAAAGGAGCAACACCTAAACTATAAATAGGTTTTTCCCACCCAATTAGAGTTCCAAGCCAAAAAACGCCAAGTAAATAAATTGTAGAAACAGATATAATCAGTTTGATAAATATTTTTAATAAATTATCTTTTGAGTTAATAAAACTAGCTAAATAACATGCTGACAAGAAACCAACTAAGTAACCCATTGTTGGTCCTGTAAAATAAATTAAACCCACTCCTTTTTCAGGAGAATTAGAAAATACTGGTAGACCAATTATTCCTTCAAAAAGATATAAGCTAACTGCTGCTAGACCAATTCTATAACCAAAACTTAAACCCAAAAACATAACTACTAAAGTTTGCATTGTCATTGGCACAGGATAAAAGGGAATCTTAATTTTAGCCGAAATTGTTAGGGCAATTGATCCAAGTAATATTATTAGTAAAGATTTAACTATTTTAGTTTGCGATTTTTGTTTTATTAGCTCCATACAATAATAATACCTTTATTTATATTGATATTCCAGTGATATTTATGATGATATTCATTTGATATAATTTATTTTATTCTAAATATATTTTTTTACATATAGATGATAATACCATTGTAATTATAAAATTTTAAATGAGCAAAATTCACAAAACCGATCATTTCTATTTAATTGATGGGTCAGGTTATATATTTCGTGCATATTATGCCTTACCCCCTTTATCTAGAAAAAGTGATGGATTGCCAACTGGTGCAGTTAGTGGTTTTTGTAGTATGCTTTTTAAACTTTTAGAAGACTCCAAATCTAATGAAAATATAAAAAAACCAACTCACTTTGCAGTAATATTTGACTCAGCTAGGAAAACTTTTAGAAATGAAATCTACAGTGATTATAAAGCAAATAGAGCTGAAGCACCTGATGATCTTGCTCCACAATTTGAATACATTAGAAAATCCGTATTAGCATTTAATTTACCCTCAGTAGATCTTTTAAACTATGAGGCTGATGATTTAATAGCAACTTATGTTGATCAAATTTTAAAAAAAGGTGCAAAAGTAACAATAGTCTCATCAGATAAAGATTTGATGCAATTATTTAGAAAAGATGTTCGAATTTTTGATCCAATGAAAAATAAATTTATTACAGATGAAGATGTATTTAAAAAATTTGGAGTTGTTTCAAGTAAAGTAATAGATGTTCAAGCTTTAGCTGGGGATAGTAGTGATAATGTTCCTGGAGTTCCTGGAATAGGGGTAAAAACTGCTGCTGAGCTCATAAATAAATATGGAACATTAGAAAAACTCTTAAAATTTGCAAATGAAATTAAACAAAACAAAAGGAGGGAAACCTTATTAGAAAATAAAGATAAAGCTCTAATTAGCAAACAACTTGTAACATTAAAACATGATGTTCCTGTCGAAAGAGATTTAACTGAATTTAAATTGAAAGAGATTGATAAAGATAAACTTTACAATTTTCTTAGAAATATGGAGTTTAATCGTCTATTAAGCTCTGTAATCTCAACTTATGGAGAACCTAACTTTGAAATTTTAAAAAATGAAAAAATTGAAAATAATTCAACTAGTCAAAAACCAATTAATAATAAAAATTATCAATTAATTACAAATGAACAAGAAATAGATAAATGGGTTAAAGAAGCTGAAGAAGTTGGTGAAGTAGCAGTAGATACAGAAACTGACTCTTTAGATCCCCATCAGGCAAATTTAGTTGGAATTTCTCTAAGTTCAAAAATTGGTAAAGCTTGCTATATACCAATTGGGCATAATTCTAATAAATGTTTAGATAAAAAAAAAGTTTTAAATAAACTCAAATCTCTCTTAGAGGACTCAAGCATTAAAAAAATTGGTCAGAATATAAAATTTGATTTTATAATTTTTTATAAAAATGGAATAATTTTAAATTCGTTAGAAGACACAATGTTGATGTCTTATGTTTTAGATGCGGGGAAAAATAGACATAATATGGATACATTATCTGAAATACATTTAAATCATAAAACTATTAGGTTTAAAGATATTGTAGGTAGTGGAAAAAGTGAAATTAATTTTAGAGATGTAGATATTAAAAAAGCAAAAGATTATGCCGCAGAAGATGCAGATATTACTTATAGATTATATAAAAAATTTTCAAAAAGCATCAAATCAGAAAAATTAACAAATATTTATGAAATATTTGAAAAACCTTTAATTAAAATATTAGCCTCTATGGAAATTCAAGGAATTAAAATAGATAGTAATTTTTTAAAAAAATTATCATTAAAATTTGAAAAAAAAATTCATCAAATACAAATAGAAATTTTTAAAATTTCAAAAAAAGAATTTAATATTGCTTCACCAAAACAACTTGGTGAAATTATTTATAATGACTTAAAAATTACAGGTCTTAAAAAAACCAAAAAAGGAGGCTTTGCAACTAGTGCTGCAGTTTTGGAAGATCTAGCTTTTAAAGGACATAAATTTCCACAACTAGTATTAGATTGGAGACAATTATCAAAATTAAAAAATACTTATTCAGACTCACTTCCTGAACATTTAAATCCAAATTCAAAAAGAGTTCATACGTCATTTTTACTTGCAGCCACTACAACTGGAAGATTGGCATCTAGTGATCCCAATTTGCAAAATATTCCAATTAAAACAGAAGATGGTAGAGATATCAGAAAAGCTTTTGTGGCTGAAAAAAATAAAGTATTAATTTCTGCTGACTATAATCAAATTGAGATGAGAATTCTAGCTGATTTGGCTGATGTAAAAGAATTAAAAAAAGCTTTTAAAAACAATGAAGATATACATTCATTGACTGCAAGTCAGATTTTTAATGTTGATATAAAAAAAATAAATAAAGATCAAAGAAGAAAAGCGAAAGCTATAAATTTTGGAATTATTTATGGAATTTCTCAATATGGATTAGCAAAACAAATTAATGTATCTAACTATGAAGCAGAAGAATTTTTAAATTCTTATTTTGCCAAATTTCCTGAAATAAAATTTTATATGGACAATACAATCAAGTTTTGTAGAAAAAGTGGTTATGTAAATAATATTTTTGGAAGAAGATCTCATTTTAATGCAATAAATGATAAGAACTATAACGTTAGAAATTTTCAAGAAAGAGCTGCAATTAATGCTCCGATACAAGGATCTGCATCAGAAATTATGCGATTAGCAATGATTAGACTTGATAAAAGATTAAGTGATATAAAAAATTTAAAATCCAGGATGTTATTACAAATCCATGATGAGCTAATATTTGAAGTTGATAAAGATGAAATTAATAAAATGACAAAAATAATTAAAGAAGAAATGATAAGTGTAGCAGATAGTGATTATCATTCATTTTCTATTCCATTGACGATTGACGTTAATATTGGAGATAACTGGGGTGAATTACATTAAATTTAATTATTTGCCCTAATTAGAACAATTTAGTATTTTTAAAAATGTCTATGCATAAACAAACTATTGCTCTAATTGATGATGATAGAAATATTCTTACTAGTCTAAGTATTGCTCTTGAAAAGGAAGGATTTAAAGTACAAACCTATATAGATGGAGAAAGTGCTTTAATAGGACTTATTAGAACTCCACCTGATTTAGCTGTAATAGATATCAAAATGCCAAAAATGGATGGAGAAGAGTTATTAAAAAAATTAAGAAAAAAAACATCAATGCCAATAATATTTTTAACATCAAAAGACGATGAAGTTGATGAATTATTAGGCTTAAAGTTAGGAGCTGATGATTTTGTAAAAAAATCTGGTGGTTTTTCTATTAAAGTTTTGATTGAAAGAATTAGAGTTCAACTTAGAAAAAAAGATGTAGATAATAGCATTGAAGAAAACAAAAGTATTATTGCTCATGGGAAATTAAAACTTGATCCATCTCAATTAGAATGTGAATGGAATGAAAAACAATTGCCAGATAAATTAACTACAACTGAGTTTTTATTAGTGAAAGAACTGGCTAAAAGACCAGGAATTATAAAAGAAAGAGCTCAATTGATGGATATTGCCTATAGAGAAGATAC
>CABYGR010000029.1 GCA_902518595.1 uncultured Pelagibacteraceae bacterium
CAGTCGGCACAACAAAGAAGATCAAAAAAGTTGCTGAAATCATAGCTGATTATAAAAAGAAAAATTATAAAGTAATTGTAATTTCATCAGCAATGAGTGGTGTGACAAATGAGTTAATAAAAAAATCTTTTGAAATAAGTGGAAATTTTTCTGAGTCAGAGCATGATGTTTTAGTTTCATCTGGAGAACAAATGGCTTGTTCACTAATTGCTGGAAGATTAATTCATAAAGGCTTTAAATCTAGATCTTGGCTGTCATGGCAAGTTCCAATTGTTACAGTGGGAAAACATAAGAATTCAAGGATTAATCAAATCAATAAAAATAAAATTTTTAAATATTTAAGAGAGGGTGGCATACCAATTATCACTGGTTTTCAGGGAGTTAATAATGAAAATAGAGTAACTACTATTGGAAGAGGTGGATCAGACGCAAGTGCAATTATGTTTGCAAAATTTTTCAAAGCAGAAAGATGCATAATTTATACTGATGTTGAAGGAGTATATACTACAGATCCAAATAAATTAAAAAATGCAAAAAAAATAAAAGTAATTTCATATGAAGAAATGCTGGAAATGGCTTCACTGGGAGCTAAGGTTATGCAGCCAGTATCCATTCAAGATGCAAGATTAAATAGAATTGATATTGAGGTAAAATCATCATTTATTAAAAAATCAGGAACACTAATTACTAAAAAATCTAATATAATTAATAATAAAATCGTTACTGGAATAACTTCTACACAAAACGACTCAAAAGTTTCACTTATTGGTGTAAAAGATAAACCAGGTGTTGCTGCATCTATTTTTAAACCATTATCTAAAAATTTAATTAATGTTGATATGGTAGTACAAAATATTTCCCCTAATGGTAAAGAAACAGATTTAACGTTTACAATTAAGACAGAGGATTTGAACAAAACAAAAAAAACTATTCAAGAAAATAAAAATATTAATTATAGAAAATTATTATTTGAAAAAAATGTTTCAAAAATTTCAGTTATTGGAGTTGGAATGATCACGACACCTGGAGTTACATTTAGAATGTTTCAAACCCTAGCAAATAAAAAAATTAATATAAAAGTAATTTCAACTTCTGAGATAAAAATTTCAGTTTTAATCGACAAAAAAAACACTAAAAAAGCTATAACTGCACTTCATAAAGAATTTAGATTAGGTAAATAAAGATGAGCATAAGACCATTTAGAGATATCAAAAGAAAAAAAACAAAAGAAATTAATGTAGGTAAAGTAAAAGTTGGAGGAAACAATCCTATATCTGTTCAATCTATGACCAACACTTTAACTACTGATGTAAAGGCAACTATTAAACAAATAAATGAAATTCAAAGTGAAGGTGCTGATATAGTTAGAGTTTCTTGTCCAGATGAGCCATCCTCTAAAGCTCTTAAAGAAATTATCAAACATGTAGATGTTCCTATCGTAGCTGATATTCATTTTCATTATAAAAGAGCTGTAGAGGCTGCAGTCAGTGGTGCTAGTTGTTTAAGAATTAATCCTGGTAACATTGGCAATATAGATAAAATAAAAGAGGTAGTAAAAGCAGCTAGTGATAATGACTGCTCTATAAGAGTAGGTGTTAATGCTGGATCTTTAGAAAAGGATATTTTAGAGAAATACAGAGAACCTTGTCCAGAAGCATTAGTTGAGAGTGCTTTGAGAAATATCAAAATTCTTGAGGATGAAAATTTTAATAATTTAAAAATAAGCGTTAAATCATCAGATGTTTTTTTATCGATTGAGGCTTATCGTCAATTATCAAAGGCCACAGATTATCCTCTGCATTTAGGAATTACAGAGGCTGGAAGTTATATGCCAGGGAGTATAAAATCTTCGATCGGATTAGGCACATTACTTTTAGATGGTATTGGTGATACAATAAGAATTTCTTTGTCTGACAACCCTGTAGAAGAGGTCAAAATTGGAAATGAAATATTAAAATCTCTAAATTTAAGGGAAAGAGGAGTTAAGATAATTTCCTGTCCATCATGTGCAAGACAAGGTTTTCAAGTAATTGATACAGTAAAAATTTTAGAAAAAAAACTTTCACATATTAAGGTGCCAATTACTCTTTCTATAATTGGATGTGTGGTAAATGGTCCAGGAGAAGCAGCTATGACAGATATAGGAATTACTGGAGGTAAAAAGGGAAATAATATGCTTTATTTGTCAGGGGTTCAGTCAGAAAAAGTTGTAACAAGCAATATGATTGAAAAGATTGTAAATGAAGTTGAAAAGAAAGCAGCAGAATTAGAGAACAAATAAATGATCCCCTTAAAAACAATAGAAGATTTAATTGGTAAACACGCATTGCTAGAAAAAGACCTTTCCTCAGGATCGATAGATAAAAAAACTTTTGCAGAAAAATCTAAAGAATATTCTAATTTAAATGAGATTATTGGAAATGCTAAAAAATATATATCTTATGAAAATAATAAATCAGAACTTCAAAAAATTCTTGATGATAAAAATTCAGATGAAGAAATTAGAAAAATGGCAGAAACTGAATTAAATGATCTTGATATAGAAAATGCAAAAGATGAAAAAAAATTAAAACTTTTTTTACTGCCAAAAGATGAAGCTGATAAAAAAAATGCAATAATTGAAATTAGAGCAGGCACGGGTGGATTAGAGGCAAGTTTATTTGCAGCAGACTTATTTAAGATGTATGAAAAAGTAAGTCACAAAAAAAAATGGACTGTAGAATTAATTTCAATTTCTCAAAGTGAAGCTGGAGGTTTGAAAGAAGTAATTGCTTCTATTAAAGGAAATAATATTTATTCTACACTAAAATATGAGAGTGGTGTTCATAGAGTTCAAAGGGTACCTGATACTGAAACTCAGGGAAGAGTTCACACTTCTGCAGCTACAGTTGCAGTGTTACCCGAAGCAGAAGAAGTGGATCTTAAAATTAATGACTCTGATCTTAGAATTGACGTTTTTAGAGCCGGAGGTCCAGGCGGTCAATCAGTAAATACTACTGATAGCGCAGTTAGAATAACTCATATTCCATCTGGTTTATCTGTATCTCAACAGGATGAAAAATCACAACACAAAAATAAAGCTAAAGGAATGAAAATTCTAAGAGCAAGACTTTATGAATTAGAAAGAAATAGGATTGAACAAGAAAGATCGCAAGATAGAAAAAGTAAAATTGGAACTGGAGACCGATCTGAAAGAATTAGAACATATAATTTTCCTCAAGGGAGAGTAACTGATCATCGAATAAACTTGACGCTTCATAAACTAGAAGAATTTTTAGAAGGAGAAGCATTCGATGAAATGATAGAGTCTTTAACATTACAAGCTCAAGAAGAAAGTTTAAGTAATTTAAATTAAAATGAAAATTGAGAGTGCCATCAAGCAAGCAAATAATATTTTAAAAAAAAATTATATAAAATCATCTTTGCTGGATAGTGAAATACTGATTTCAAAAGTTATTAATAAAAACAGAGAATATATTATTTTAAACTTAGATAAAGAAATTGAAGAAGAAGATTATTTAAAATTTAAAAGCCTAGTTGCTGAACGTTCAAAAGGTAAACCCATGGCTTATTTGACTGGAAAAAAATATTTTTGGAAATATGAATTTAATGTTGAAGAAAATGTTTTAATTCCAAGACCAGATACTGAGATAATTATACAACAGGTATTAAAAATTTATAAAAATAAACATAAAATAAATTTTTTAGATGTAGGAGTTGGATCTGGTGCTATATTACTGTCAATTTTAAAAGAAAAAAAAGGATTTTTAGGTACTGGAATTGATATAAGCAATAATTGTTTAAATGTATGTAAAAATAATGCTTATAAACTTGGAGTATATGAAAGAATTAAATTATTTAAATCAAATATTGACAATTTTAGTAATGGCAAATATGATTTAATTATATCTAATCCTCCTTATATAAAAAAATTAGATTTAAAAAAATTAGATAAGGATGTAAAAGATTTTGAGCCCAGGATAGCTCTTAATGGTGGATTAGACGGATTATCAGAAATCAGAAAAGTAATAAAAAAATCGACTGAACTGATAAAGAAAAATGGTAAGTTAATTATAGAAATTGCTTTTAACCAAAAAAAAGAGGTTAAAAAAATATTAAAAGATAATGGCTTTTATATTATTGCAGTAATAAAAGATCTAGCAAAAAATGATCGATGTATAATTAGCAAAAAAATTTAAAAGAAAAACTTATGGTTACATTTAGAAATAATAACAGAAGAAATAATTTTAGAAGGAACGATAGAAACTTTAAAAATAGTGGTGAAAGATCAAAATTTGGTTCAAACTTCTCTAATAATGAAAATTTTCAGAGAAAAATTCCAGGAAGGAATAATCATAATGCTCCTAAATTAATTGAAAAATACAATAATTTAGCAAGTGAAGCTTTAGCTAGTGGAGATAAAATTTTGTCTGAAAATTATTTCCAACATGCAGATCATTTTACAAGAATTATAAATGAGCAAGAGGTATATAAAAAACAAAGAATTTATAACAATACCTCTGAAGAAAAAAATAAAGATAAAACTGAGGTTGTTGATTTAGATAATAAGAAAGTTGAGTCTGAGAAAATTTCATTAGATTCAAAAATCGTTATATCAAATAATTAGTTTAGACCGATTATTTTTTCTGATTTTAAAACTTCTAATTTAATTTTTTTTGTTTCAAATATTTTCCTGTCTTTTCCTTTTAAAATTTTTCCAGATGGCAACTTTAATGTTTGCGAATTAACTTTTTTTCCATTAATTATAACTTCATAATGCAAATGTGGTCCAGTAGATTTACCAGTAGATCCAACGTAGCCTATTGTTTGACCTTGTTTAACTCTGACACCACTTTTTATTCCTGAGGCAAATTTTGACATATGAGCATAAATAGTTTGGTAAGTTGAATTATGTCTAATAACAACACATTTTCCACCACCACCACACCAACCTGCTTTTTTAATTGTTCCATCCCCTGAAGCCATAATTGGTGTTCCCATTGGTGCTGCAAAATCTGTTCCACGGTGCATCTTATTAAAACCATCTATTGGATGTTTTCTCATACCAAAAGGTGAAGATAATCTTGCACCATTAATTGGTGTTTTCATTAAAGCTTTTTGTATACTTTTTCCATTTTTATCATAATGACCTGCATTTTTTTCATCATCAAAGTAATACAAAGGGTTATCTTGACCACTTAAAATTAAATTTGCAAATAGAATATTACCTGTTTCAATTATTTTTTTATTATCATCAATAAAAACTTCATACATAATTTGAAATCTATCTTTTTTTCTAATATCTCTTTGAAAATCGACCTGAAAGCCATAAATTCTTGCTAGCTCAATAATTGCATTAGCAGGAATATTTTTGATAGAAGCCGATTTATATAAACTTTGA
>CABYGR010000030.1 GCA_902518595.1 uncultured Pelagibacteraceae bacterium
TTTATTAATTTAAGGCTTGATTAATTATAATTTTAGCCTATTACAACTCACATGTTAGAAAAAATGATTAAAAATTACACTACTAAAGGTACTTTAATAAAAGCTCTTAAAGGAACTAACAGAGGTGTGCACAATCATCATTTCCATGCTGGCATTGCTAGCAATTAATCATACATAATATAATTTTAATTCCACATAAAAATAATATAAAAATAGTTAGGGAATGTGGTTAATAACATTCCCAACGGAACAATGCGCGGTAGTAGCTCAGTTTGGTTAGAGCACTTGTTTGTGGAACAAGGGGTCGGTGGTTCGAGCCCACCCTACCGTACCACAAGGCGTTCGCAAGAATGTTTAAATAAAATGAATAAGGAAAAACAAATAAAAGCAACTCTACCAAGTGGTTTTAAAGATAGATCAGGAGATGAGTTAGCATTAAAAAAAAAATTATTAGATATAATTGAAAAAAATTTTATCAAATTCGGATTTAGTCCGTTAGAGACTAGTCCAATGGAATTAAGTTCTGTAATTGGTAATTCATTAGCTGAAGATGATGAAAATCCAATGGCAGACATTTTTACATTTGATGACTCAGGAACTGACATATCACTAAGATATGATTTATCCCAAGGATGTACTCGCTACTATAGTCAAAATTATTTAGAATTACCCAATCCTTATAAACGCTATCAGGTTGGAGAAACTGTCTATAGACGAGAAAAACCAGGAAATGGCAGATTTAAATCGTTCGGCCAGTGTGACGTTGACATTATTGGTAAATTTGATGTTAAACAAGCAAATGCTGAACTTTGTAATATTATAGCAAGTACTTTTATAGAATGTGGACTTAAAAAATCTGAATTTGTTATAAATATTAGTAACAGAAAAGTAGTCCAAGGCTTGATGGATGAACTTAAAATTGTAGATGAAAAACAAAAGCAAAAAGTTTTACGTGCTATAGATAAACTTGATAAAGAAGGATTTGGCATTAAAGGTGTAGAAGAATTATTAAAAAAAGAGAGAAAAGATAGTAGCGGAGCTATTACAAAAGGAGCAAATTTATCAGACGATCAAGCATCTCAGATTATAGATTTTTTAAAAGTCAAAGATTTGAAAGAACTTAAAAAGAATATAAAGAATCCTCTTTCTCAAGAAGGAATTAAAGAACTTGAAGAGTTATTTGAAGTTTTAAAGTATGGAAAATATGCAGATCAAGTAAAATTTAATAGCGCTACGATACGCGGTTTGGATATTTATACAGGTTTTATAGTTGAAACTAATCTAAAATTTGAAGTTAAAAACCCTAAAGGGAAAGTTATAGATCCTGGATCATGCTGCAGTGGTGGTGAATATCTTGTAACAAAGTTTAAAGGCGATCCTTTTCTTGGAAGCGGTATTTCAATAGGACTTGATCGTTTAGTATTTTGCTTAATGCAAAAAGAGGGTATTGAAGCTAAAGAACAAAAACCAGTACTGGTTTGTGTAATGGATCCTAAATATTTAAATAAGTATTATGAAATATTAGACATTTTAAGAGACAATAATATTAATTCAGAAATATTTTTAGAAAGTAACAAAAAACTCTCAAAACAATTAGATTATGCGAGTCGCAGAGGATTGTCAGTTGCTATCATTTGTGGTGAAAATGAATTTAAGGATAATACAATTACTCTTAAAAATCTCCAAGGCACTAAAGGAGAAAATCAAATTACAATCCCAAGAGAAAATTTAATAAATGAAGTTAAAAAATATATCTAATATTCTTAAATCAAGTGGATTTAAGAATATTGAGCTTGATAGTATTATTGAATCTAACCAAGTTTTAAAGAGGTCAGGTGGAAATTTTAGACAGTATTTATTTTCTTTTTATGATCAAAATTACAAAGAATGGACTTTAATTCCTGATCTCTCATTAGCCAGCGTAAAAAAATATATTGAAAGTAAGACTAATAATAAAACAAAATGGTCATACAGTGGTGAGGCATACCGTAAACAAGATAAAAGCAACAAATCTCCAATAGTAAAGCAAACTGGATTTGAAATTTTTGGTTCCTATAATAAAGCTAGAGATGATAATGAAATAATACAAACGTCTTTAAAAATATTTAAAAAATCAAATTTTAAAAAGTGTGAGTTAAATTTAAGTAATATGGAGATATTTCACATCCTAGTGGATAAACTCTCATTGCCGCTTAGATGGAGGGAAAAAATTAAAAGACACTTTTCTAGGAAAGAATATTTCGAAGAATTACTAAAAAAATTGTCAGATGATAAAGATATAAATCCTAAAATTGTTGAGGCTGATAAGGGATTGGCTGAAAAATTAAGAAAAAAAAATTTAAATAAAAATTATTCAGGACGAAGTTTATTAGATATTTTGAATAGATTTGATCTTAAAAATTATAGAGATGTACGTGATCAATCAAATAAAAAAGATATAAAAATCATAAGAGAGTACTTAAAAATTTCGTGTCCTATTGAGAAAGCACCAGAGGTTTTAACTAACTTTTTTTATAAATATAATATGAATATTTTTATAAGCCCTGACTATTTCCCAATTAAAAAAAATAATATTAAAAATGTTAAAGTTCTATTCACATCTAATATTAATAGAACTGTAGAATATTATACAGGTATGAACTTTAACTTAATGGTAAATATTAAGAAAAAGAGGAATACCCTTTTGAGTGGGGGCAGATTTGATAAATTAATTGGAAACCTAGCTTCTAAGAATATTCCAGCGGTAGGAGCGGCATTAAACTCGGATATTTTATGATAAAAGAAACAATCAACATTTTGATACAATCTAAAGGAAGAATGGCATCTGATGTAGAAAAAGTATTTAAAAAAAATAAACTTAAAATTGTAAAACAAAATGAAAGATCTTTAGTTGGATCTGTTAAAGGTCACCCAAACGTTAAGATATTATTTATGAATACATCTGAGATATGTGAAGCTTTGGCTAAGAATGTTGGTGATATTGGTATAAGTGGAAAAGATTTATGGAAAGAAAGTGAACCAAGTATTCAATCAAAAATTTCTCTTGCTAAAGAATATACTTTTGGCAAAAGTTCGTTAATCGTGGCAGTAGACCGATTCTGGTTAGATTGTGTTAACTCTGGGGATCTAGAAGATATTTCATATGAATTTTATCAAAAGAAAAAAAGGTTAATGCGAGTGGCAACTAAATTTAAAAATCTAACTCGTGAATGGTTTGCTTCAAAAGGGATTACTCAATACGAGGTTATTTCATCTAAAGGTGCCACTGAAGGAACAATTGCAGCTGGAGTTTCTGACATGTGCACAGACCTTACATCGACTGGCGAAACTCTTAGACAAAACAATTTGAAAATTATTGATACAATTCTCAAATCATCCGCCTGCCTGTTCTATTCGAAAAAATCTTTAAAGAAAAAAGGCGTGAAAAAATTTATAAAATTACTTTCGTCTAAAGATTATTAAAAATGAAAAAAAAAGGTAAAGAGATCAGTTCGGACAAAGATAATACTGTTGATACAAGCCCTGTTAAAACGGACGTATATAAGTACCCGCGAGGAAATAGATATAATATTGTATATGCTAAAACACCAAATAATAATCAGCATGTCAGAAGGTCAGATGAGGAACTTCAAAAAATAATTGATAGTAAGCCAAAAAACTGGACTAAAAAAGATTTTTTAGGAGAGGGTAAACTCAACAACCAAAAACTCTTAACTAGGAAAGAGACAGATAGAAAGACACTAAAATTCTATCAAACTGGAAAAAGAATAAATATGAAAAATATTTTTGATAATTCCACTGAAGAAAGTATTCGTGAATTTAAAAAAGGTGAAATAGATTTTGAAACACTTAAAAATAGATCCTCAACGATTAAATGGCGTAGTAATATGTCTAATCAAGAACGTAAATTATATGATCAGAAAGTGTATGAAAATTTAACTGATGAACAATTAGAAGCAAAAAAAAAGAGACAAAAAGATTATTATGAAAAAATAGCAGAAAAGTCCAAATAGATTTTCGATCCTAACAAGGCCTATTAAATAAAACTTACTAATTATTTACCAATAAACCTAACTATCGGAACAATTTTTAATTGTGATATAATAAATAAAACGACTCACTATGAAAAATACAAATATTCAAGCTATTAGTTTATTTTCTGGTGCTGGAGGTTTAGATATTGGTGTCAAACAAAACAATATTGAACTTAAAGTATCAATAGATAATGATGAAGATTCTGTAAAAACACTTAAATTAAATTCAGAATTCAAAGAAACGAGAATAATTAAAGACGATATTAAAAAGATAAAAATTAAAGAAATAGAAAAATATTTAAATGGTAAAAAGACTATAATTATAGGCGGCCCACCTTGCCAGCCTTTTTCCAAAAATGGTTATTGGATAACTAATGAAAATAGAAAAATTACTAAGGATCCAAGAAATTGTATTGATGATTTTTTCAAATTTATTGAGGAAATAAATCCTGATGGCTTCTTAATTGAAAATGTTGAAAGTATTTTACACCCTACAAATAAAAAAGCAGTAGATACTATTATAAGAAAAACAAAAAGATTTAATTATAATTTTAAAATGATTAGAGCAAATGCCTTGGATTATGGTGTTCCCCAAAAGAGAAAAAGAGTTTTTTTTATGGGTTCTAAAAAAGAATTTAACAATGAAGATCCACAAAAAACTCACTATGATCCTAATAAACCTGACTTATTTAATAAAAGTCTAAAACCTTATGAAACAGTTGGGAGACACATCAAAGAATTTGATAATGATATTTATGAGGAAGAGCATGAAAAAACAAACCTAGGAACTTATTATAAGGAATTAAAAAAAGTAAAACCTGGTCAAAACTATCTTGCTTTATGTGATGGTAAAAAATCAAATTTTATTAAAAACACTAGATTTTGGAATTTTTTACTAAAGTTAAAAGACGACCTTCCATCTTGGACAATTGCAGCTCAACCTGGTCCATGGGTTGGTCCTTTTCATTGGAACAATAGGAGATTAAGGGTTCCCGAAATAGCTGCCATACAAACTTTTCCTAAAAATTATAAATTCTTTGGTAGTAGAAGATCTATACAAAGACAGATAGGTAATGCAGTGCCGCCATTAATGGGTAAGGCAATGGTTAAATACTTGATTAGTAATTTATAGAAGCCATTTAATATTTGATTGATTTTCATCAAATGTTTCAATTTTATTGTTTTGAAACCAGCATAAAGTTATGTTTTGATTTTTTAAAAATTCAATTTGTTCTCTTTG
>CABYGR010000031.1 GCA_902518595.1 uncultured Pelagibacteraceae bacterium
CCCAAAAGTGGAAATACCTGGATAAGATCTTTTCTTACGGCATATTATTTTTGTGATAATGGAATTTTTGATATAAATAAATTAAATTACATTCAAGATTATCCAAATAAGCAATTTATTAAAGATGAAGTAAAAGAGGGTGAAATTCATAAACATTGGGATGAATCTCAAAAAAAAATAATTAATGAAAAAAAAATTAAATTTTTAAAAACACATAACTCTTTAATCACTGCTTTTGGAAATGATTTTACTAGTCCAAAATATTCACTTGGAGTTATTTATATAATTAGAGACCCTAGAAATGTAGTTAGTTCAGTAAAAAATCACAATGATTTCAAAACTTATGAAAGAGCGTTACAGTTTATGCAAAATGAAAATACTGTTATTTCTGACTATAAACACCTAAATAATCATGCAAAAACAAATATTATAAATTCATGGAGAATTAACTATCAGTCTTGGTTAAGTGACAATAGATACAGAAGAATGATGATTAAATATGAAGATTTAATTGAAAATCCAAATCAGACTTTAAGGGATTTAATCATTTTCGTAAATACAATTTGTAGATTTAACAATGGTATTGATAATAAAAAACTTGAAAATGCAATCCAATCTACAACTTTTGAAAAGTTACAGAATTTAGAAAATATAGGAAAATTTTCAGAAAGTGTGTATTCAACTAAAAATAAAAAAAAAATAAAATTCTTTCATTTAGGTCCTAAAAATAACTGGAAAGATCTATTAAATAAAGATTTAATAAAAAAAATGAATACTTATTACAAAGAAGATTTAAAAAAATTTAGCTATGAAATCTAAAATAATAAATTTAACTATCACTGGATGTATGGGGAGAATGGGTCAACAGCTTATTAAAGCATTAAAAAAAACGAAGGGTTACTCTCTTTATAGTTTAACTGAATATAAAAAAATAAATAATAAGATTTCTGGTATTAAACCACAATTGAATACAGAAGACGCTTTTAAAAAAACAGATGTTATTATAGATTTTACTATACCTAAATGCACATTTGAAGTTTTAAAAATAGCCTCAAAATTAAAAAAAAGAGTTGTAATTGGAACTACTGGTTTTACAAAAAAAGAAGAGAATTTAATCAAATTTTACGCGAAAAAAATTCCCATTCTAAAAGCTGGAAATATGAGTTTGGGTGTTAATTTGTTAATGTACTTAACTGAGATCGCTTCAAGCTCTCTTGGAAATAAATATTTAGGAAAAATATATGAGGTACATCATAAGCACAAAAAAGATTATCCTTCAGGTACCGCTTTAATGCTAGGCAAGGGAATAGCTGTAGGTAAAAATAAAAATTTTTATAATCTAATAGGAAAAAAATATCTTAATAAAAAAACATTTCCATATGGAAATAAGATAAATTTTAATTCAATAAGAAAAAGTGATATCATTGGCGAACATGAAGTTTTGTTTTCAAGTGGTAAAGAAATAATCAAACTTAATCATAAAGCATTTGATAGAGCCTTATATTCAGAAGGAGCTTTATCAGCAGCAAGTTGGTTGATGAAAAAAAAGCCTGGTCTATATTCAATGAGAGATTTGATGAATTTCAAATAATGAATGAAATTCAAAGAGCTAAACTAGTATTAAAAATACTAAACAAAACTTATCCAAAAATTAAAGTCCCATTAAAAAGTAGAAATGTATTTACTTTATTAGTCTCAGTTCTTCTTTCCGCACAATGTACAGATGTAAACGTGAATAATGTTACTAAAGATATATACCCTAAATATTACAAGCCTGAACATTTTGTTAAATTAGGAAGAAAAAAAATTGAAAAGTTAATTAAAAAAATTGGTATTTTCAGAATAAAAGCAAAAAGTATTTATAATTTATCTAAGATATTAGTTGAAAAATATAAAGGAAAAGTTCCTAAAACTTTTGATGAATTAGAACTATTGCCAGGTGTCGGTCACAAGACAGCTAGTGTTGTAATGTCTCAAGGATTTGGATATTCAGCTTTTCCAGTTGATACCCATATTCATAGGTTAGCACAAAGATGGGGTTTAACTAATGGGAAAAATGTAATTCAAACTGAAAAAGACTTAAAAAAATTATTTTCAAAAAAAGACTGGAATAAACTTCATCTGCAAATTATTTACTTTGGAAGAGAATATTGTAAAGCTAGAAATTGTTACGGAATAAGTTGTAAAATTTGTACTTCTTGTTATCCTAATAGAAAAAAACCATTTACAGCAAAAAAACCTTAATGAAAATCTTGGGAATTGGAAATGCTATCGTTGATGTACTTTGTAAAGTTTCTGATGAATTTTTAATTAAACATTCACTAACTAAAAGTACTATGAGATTAGTCGATGAGATAGAATTTAAAAAACTACTATCATCACTAAAGATAGAACAAACTATTTCAGGTGGTTCAGTGGCTAACTCTATAGTTGGTTTATCTCAATTGGGTAATAAAGTAGGTTTTGTTGGTAAAGTAAGTGATGATGAGTTGGGCCAAAAATATGAAGAAGGATTAAATAAAGAAAATGTTGAATATCTATATCATAAAAAAAAAGAACCTATCCCAACTGGGTCTTGTTTAATTTTAATTACGCCTGACTCTGAAAGAACGATGTGTACCTTTTTAGGAACTGCTGGAAAAATAAGTGTCGATGATGTTAATAAAGAATATGTCAAAAATTCTGAAATAGTTTTTTTAGAAGGATATCTATGGGATGAAGGAGCTCCAAAAAAAGCTTTTGATAAGGCAATAACTCATTCAAATAAAGTAGCTATGTCATTATCAGACTTATTTTGTGTTGAGAGGCATAAACCATATTTTTTAGAATTAGTAAAAAATCGATTAGATATTATATTTGCTAATGAACAGGAAATTTTATCTTTAATAGATGGGAAGTCATTTAGTGAAGCAATTTCATTTGCAAAAGAAATTAAAAAAAATATGATAATTACAAGAGGTGAGAAAGGAGCAATTTCAATAAAATCAAATGAGATAATAGAATGCAATTCTAAATCCAATTTAAAAATAAAAGATTTAACAGGTGCAGGAGATTTATTTGCTGCAGGATATTTGCACGGTTTAATTAATAATTTATCAGTTAAAGAGAGCTTAATGAAAGGTACTGAGTTATCCTCTAAAATAATTCAAAAAATTGGTGCTAGAATTTAAGTTATTTAATTAATTGAATAACCATTATTATCATACAAAATAAATTCTTCATCACCAAAAGTATCTTTCATTTTTTTTCTAAGTCTATATATGTGTGTTTCAACTGTATGAGTTTCTAATTCAGCTGAATAATCCCAAACTTTTTTTTGTAGTTCCTTAATTCCAACATTTCTTTTTTCATTAATAAAAATAATTAAATTTGTTTCTCTTTCAGTCAAGTATAAGACTTTGTCATTTAAAATAATTTTTCTAGAATTTAAGTCTAATTTATATTTTCCAATTTTAAGATCCGATTGATCTGAAAATTTATTTTTTAAAAAATTTATATTTATTAACTCAATGACTTTTTCTAATTTAATTGGAACTTTATCTAATTCTAGACATTTAACTAAATTCCCATGTCTTTTTGATGAAATAACTAAATAATTTGTTTTTTCATCAAATTTTAAATTCTTATATTCATTTTTATTTGATTTTTTTATTTCAAAATTTAGATTTTCATTAATTTCATTTAAAATTTCAAATAAAATTTGATATTCATAAACTATCAAAATTTTTGAATTCATATTTTGAAAATATGCGAATTAGACTTAAAAATAAAGAAACACTTTTATATGATGAATTTGAATTTAAGTGCTCTATAGGTAAAAATGGATCTAATAATAATAAAAAAGAAGGTGATAATACAACACCAAAAGGTGTTTTTGGGATAGGAAATATTTTTTATAGATCTGACAGAGTTAAAAGACCTACCTCTGATCTAAAAACTATTATTATTAAAAAAAATATGGCTTGGTGCGATGATCCCAGAAGCAAGTTTTACAATAAATTAATTAAAATTAAAAAAAATTTAAACATAAATTATGAAAAACTTTATCGCTCAGATAGTAAATATGATTTATTACTAGTAATAAAATATAATTTTAAAAAAGTAATCAAAAATAAAGGCAGTGCAATATTTTTACATTTAACAAAAAATTATTCACCTACACAAGGATGTATTGCTTTAAAAAAAAAAGATTTTTTAATTCTAAGTAAATTAATTAAAAATAATACAAAAATCAAAATCGACTAGTTCTTTGCCCAAAAATACCTGTACCTATTCTGAGAAATGTAGTTTTATATTCTAAAGCATCTAAGTAATCCTTACTCATTCCCATACTAATTTCGGTTAAACCAATTCTATTATTAAGTTCAAATAAATCTTTAAAATATAACCTTGGATCATCATTTTCAGGTGGAAGACACATAGTGCCGATAATATTTAGATTTAATAAACAACAATTTTTATAAAACTGTTCTAATTCAGAAGGTTCTATTCCTGATTTTTGTTTTTCTCCTCCTAAATTTATTTGTATAAAAATTTCTATTTTTTTACCTTTTTTATTAATTTCTTCTGCTAATTTATTAGCAAGTTTTAAATTATCTAATGAATGGATGTAATCAAATATTTCTACTGCATATTTAACTTTATTTGTTTGCAATTTTCCCAACATGTGTAATTTTACTTTTTCATACTTTTTTTTTAGGTCTTCCCATTTTTTAACAGCTTCTTGGACTTTGTTTTCACCAAAATCACAATGTCCGTAATTTAATAAAGGTAAAATATCTTGTTCAGAAAAAGTTTTTGATACAGCTATTATTTTAGGATTATATTCTGATAATTGTAAATCTTTAATTTTAGACTTAATTTTATCTTTGATTTCAACTAAATTGTTCTGTGAATAATGCATATTAAAAATTTAAAAAAATACTATTTTATAAACAA
>CABYGR010000032.1 GCA_902518595.1 uncultured Pelagibacteraceae bacterium
ATCTTTTGCAAAAGTTGTTGGAGATAAGATAATTTTAGGTTCTGCTATTTCATTAACTGGAAAATATTCTTCAAATGGTGTTCATACTCAAAACGGCTACAATATGGCCGTTGATAGAATTAACAGCATGGGTGGTGTTAAAGTTGGTGGAAAAACTTATAAGTTTGAAATTATTTATTATGATGATGAATCAAACCCAAAAAGAGCAGCACAACTTGCAGAAAGATTAATCTCACAAGATGGTGTTGAGTTTATGCTTGGCCCATATAGTTCAGGATTAACAAAAGCAATTGCTCCTGTAACAGAAAAATATGGTGTACCAATGGTCGAGGCAAATGGCGCTTCTAGATCTTTGTTTACTAAAGGTTACAAATATCTATTTGCAGTTTTAGCTCCAGCAAACCTTTATCTTGATGTAGCTATTGAAACTGCAGTAGAGTTGAATGGTGGAAAAGGTGTAAAAATTGCACAAGCATTTGAACAAGATGCATTTTCACAAGACGTTAGATTAGGTATTTTAGATGCAGCAAAAAGAACTGGATCTGAGATTATAATCGACGATAAGTTACCGAAAGAGCTAAACGATATGGCTGCTACATTAGTTAAAGTTAAACAAATGAAGCCAGATGTTCTAGTTGTATCAGGTCATACAAAAGGTGCATTAACAGCAATTAGACAAATTGCTGAAATGAAAGTAGATGTTCCAATGTTAGCGATGACGCACTGTGATGCTGCGAAATTATCAAAACAACATGGTAAAAATTCTCAGTACGCTCTTTGTGCTTCACAATGGCATAAAACATTAACTTATAAAGATGACTTCTTTAAAGATGGCATGACTTATGCGGCAGACTTTACAAAAGAGTTTGGATATGATCCGCCGTATCAAGCAGCTGAATCTTCAGCAGCATTGTTAGTTTTTAAAGATGCTTTTGAAAGAGCTAATTCTTTCGATCAAAAGAAAGTAAGAGATGCTCTTGCAGCAACTAACATGCAAACATTCTATGGAAATATAAAGTTCGCACCGGGTGGTCAAAATGTTGACAAGCCGATGGTACTTTTCCAAGTTATGTGTGATAGCGCTGGGAAATGTGAAAACAAAGTTGTAGCTCCACTTAAGTGGGCATCAGCTAAGTTGATTCACCCAGTTCCTAAGTGGTCTGAAAGATAATAACTAATCTATAAATACCCCCTAAACTCTAGGGGGTATTTTTTTTTTAAAGGCACATTATGGATTTCATGGTTTTCCAATATCCAATGATTAGCGTTCAAGCTTGCTTGGATGGTATACTTTTGGGAATTTTATTTGCATTGATTGCTTACGGTATGGCTCTGCAATGGGGAGTCATGAATATAATAAATATTGCACAAGGTGATTTAGTTATTCTTGGGGGATACATTGCATATTTTATGTATCTTTACGGAATTCATCCTGCTTGGGGTGTAATTGTTGCACCAACTATAATGTATTTTGTTGGAGTTGGACTTTATAAATTAGTAATTAATAAAGTTGTTGATAGAGATTTATTTATCTCAATTCTTGCCACATTTGGAATAAGTATCCTTTTTATGCAGCTAATGAATTTTGCATTTGGTGCAGATGTTGTTTTAGCTAATTCAGGTTATGGAACAACTTTTTTATTTGATAGTGCTGTAGTTTTACCAAACTCTAAAATATTTTCTGCATTCATTAGTATTTTATTTGCAATCTGTTTAGTAATTTACATGAAAAAATCTAAACTTGGTCGAGCAATTAGAGCGACTGCTCAGAATGCAAGAGCAGCAAAGATTTTAGGAGTAGATACTGAGAAAGTTTATGCAGCTACATTTGGAATTAATGCTGCCCTTTGTGGTGTTGCTGGGGCCTTAATATCTATAACATTTACAATTCATCCCTACATGGGATTACCGTATACAATTAGGTCGTTTATGATCGTTATTGTTGCAGGATTAGGAAATTTACCTGGAGTAGCACTATCTGGAATGGGATTAGGAGTTTTTGAGGAATTTGCAGATTATATTTTAGGTACAGAATTTAGAATTGGTGCAGTATTTTTATTATTAGTTCTAATTCTAGTTTACAGAAGATTCAAATTATCAAGAAAAAGAGAATATTTAAAATAGATGAACAAAAATTTAATTTTATATGCTGCAATATTAGTTTTTGGAATAACAGCACCATTTATTTTTTCAGCATTTAAGGTTCAATTATCAATACTTTGTGTTTTAATTGTATTAGCTCTCACTTGGAATATTCAAGGTGGGGAAATGGGTTACAACACCTTTGGAAATATATTGTTTTATGGTTTAGGGATGTATTTATGTGCTTCAGTTCAAGTTGGAATGTTTTTCCCTTTAGCAGAATGGACTGAAAGTGGTGGAGAAAAAACTTTTATACACACTCCTACTCAATTTTTTCAAGGAATGGCAGCTGGACTTATTGTTGCAGCAGTAATCCCAACAATAGTTGCTGGATTAATTGGTTATGCAATTTTAGGATTAAGAGGTCATTATTTTGCAATTTGCACATTAGGTTTAGGAGTTGCTGCAGGAGAAATTTCTGGAGGTATAGAGATTATTGGAGCAGGACAAGGTTTTACAACTCCACCATTTCCTGATGTTGGTGGTTTAGAAGCAAGAGGAGAATTTTTTTACTTTTTAAGTTTTGGTGCACTTGTATTAACATTCATTGCTGTGAGAGCGATTTATTCTACAAGATTTAAATTAATTCTAAATGCAATTAGAGATAATGAAGATAAAGCAGAAGCAATGGGAATTCAAACAATGAAATATAAGATCATTGGTTGGATGATATCAGCTTTCTTCTGTGGTTTAGCTGGTGGCATAATGGGAGGATTAGTTGGTTATATAGACTCGACCGACGTTGCATTTGATGGAAGAGAAATGGGAGTGTTCATGGTTTTGATGGCTATCTTAGGTGGAAAAGGCACTTTATGGGGACCAGTTATTGGAGCAACTGTGTTTCATATTTTTAAAGAAGGATTCTGGACATTCTTTTTAGGTTGGCAGTACGTTGCTCTTGGTGTTCTTATAGTAGTTATAGTAATTTATTTCCCTGAAGGAATAATGGGATGGTTAAGAGAAAAATTTCCTGAAAGATTTGGTGAAACTATAGATGAGGCGGATAGAAAAGCACAGGTGGAATTGAAATGAGTATTTTGGAAGTCTCTAATGTAAGTAAATCTTTTGGTGGTGTAAAAGCTAACGTCGATATTTCAATGAAAGTTGAAAAAGGAAAAATTGTTGGTCTTATTGGACCAAATGGTTCAGGCAAAACTACTTTGTTTAATTCAATTGTTGGTACTTACCCTATTGATAATGGGTCTATTAAATTTAAAGACAAAGAGGTTTCTGAATTACCAGTTCCAGTGATTGCTAAACTTGGGCTACTTAGAACGTTCCAACAAACAAGAATTTATGGAAAGCTAAATTGTGTAGAAAATATGCTTATTAGTCATAAGGGAAGTGATGCAAGTTTGTTAACAATTTTTTCCGAGATCCCAAAAGACTTGACAGAAAAAGCTGAAAACTTATTGAATTTTGTTGGTTTATATCAAAAAAGAAAATTAAGAGCTGGTGATTTGTCGTTTGGACAACAAAAATTATTAGAACTAGCAATGGCATTAATGAATGAACCAGAAATGCTACTATTAGATGAACCTACTGCAGGAATTAATCCAACTTTAATTAATGGAATTATAGATAGATTAATTAAAGTTAATCAAGATTTTGGAATTACACTTTTAGTGATTGAACACAATATGAAGGTGATTATGCAATTAGCAGAAGATATTTTTTGTTTAGCTCATGGTAAAATGCTTGCTAATGGATCACCTAATGAAATTAAAAATGATAAACGTGTTATCGATGCATATCTAGGAGCTCAATAATGTCAAATCAATATGAAGTTTTAGGTAAAGCACCAGTAGCTGAGGATTTAAAAAATCTATCGTCTAAAGATGTTCATTTAACAATTAAAAATCTTAATGCAGGTTATGGTAAAATGGAAATACTTCATAATTTTGAACTTTTCGTAAGCAAAGCACAATCACTTTGTTTAATAGGTCCTAATGGTGCAGGTAAATCCACAATACTTCATTCAATTTATGGGTTTACAAATATTTTTTCTGGCAAAATTGAAATCGATGGAAAAGAAATTACTAATCTTTCTCCAGCTGAAAAACTTAAATCAGTTGGAATAGCTTATATACTTCAGGATAACTCTGTATTTCCAGATATGACAGTAGAAGAAAATTTATTGATGGGTGGATTTATCAAAGATAAAACCGAAGAGTCATATGAAGAAGCAGAAAAGATTTTACAAAAGTACGAAAGATTAGGAAATCGGAGAAATCAACCAGCAAAAGTTTTATCTGGAGGAGAAAGAAGGTTACTAGAAATTTCTAGAGCTTTAGTTATGAAACCTTCTGTTTTATTGGTGGATGAACCATCAATTGGACTAGAACCTAAATACATAGATATGGTATTCGAAATTTTAAGAGATCTTCAAGAAAATGAAAAAAAAACCATTATCCTTGTAGAGCAAAATGCAAAAAAGGGTCTTGAGTTTGCTGATATTGGTTATGTTTTAGTTTCAGGTCAAACAGCTATTGCGGGCAAGGGAGATGATCTTTTAAATAATCCGGATGTTGGTCGCCTATTCTTAGGTGGTTAATGATAGATACAAAATATTTTTTAAAAGGATTTAAATCTATAAAAGGTGTTGGAAGTCCTGCAATTGCGCTAGGTGCAAGTTTTGTTGCGATAGGTTCTTTGCTTAAAA
>CABYGR010000033.1 GCA_902518595.1 uncultured Pelagibacteraceae bacterium
ATCAAGCAAAGGTTTTCCCGAAACTTTCGTAAATCTAGGCATTGGTACCATAGTATCTCCATGTCCACCCATTACCATTGCGTCTATTTCTTTTACAGGAACATTGAGTTCTAAAGATAAAAATAATTTAAATCTTGAACTATCTAAAATTCCAGCCATTCCAACAACCTTGTTGGATGATAATCCTGAAAATTTTTGAAAAGCCATAACCATTACATCTAAGGGATTTGTAATACAAATTACAAAAGCATTAGGTGCGTTCTGTCTAATTCCTTCAGCAACTTGTTTGATAATTTTCAAATTTATGCCAAGTAGATCATCTCTACTCATTCCAGGTTTTCTTGGGACCCCAGCAGTAATGATAATCACATCAGAGTCTCTAATATCCTTATAATTATCAGTGCCAGAAAACTTTACATTAAAACCATCTACCGATGATGATTGGGCAATATCTAGAGCTTTACCTTTAGCTATTCCACTTGCAACGTCAAAAAGAACAACTTCATCTACAAGTTCTTTTGTGCCAATAAGATGAGCAAGGGTTCCTCCTATTTGACCAGCACCAATTAAAGATATTTTGCTCATTAATATTTCTCCCTATTTCATTGTTGGCATAACGAACTCAGCATTTGATCTAATTCCAGAAGGCCATCTTGAAGTTATTGTTTTAAGTTTTGTATAGAACTTTATACCCTCCATACCATGCATTGCACTGTCTCCAAATAAAGATCGTTTCCAACCACCAAAACTATGAAAAGCCATTGGAACTGGGATTGGAACATTAATTCCAACCATTCCAACTTGTATCTTACTAGCAAAGGTTCTTCCTACATCACCATCTCTGGTATAGATGCTAACTCCATTGCCATATTCATGTTCATTAATAAGTTTTGCTGCTTCATCAAAAGTTTTTACTCTCACTACAGATAAAACTGGTCCAAATATTTCTTCTTTATATATTCTCATTTCCTTTTTTACATGATCAAACAAACAGCCCCCTATATAAAAACCATTTTCATAACCTTGCAATTTCAAATCTCTGCCATCTACAATCAGTTTAGCACCTTCTTTTACACCTAAATCAACATATCCTTTTACTTTTTCTAAATGCTGTCTAGTAACCAATGGTCCCATTTCTGAACTTTTATCCATTCCCGGACCAACTTTTAACGCTTCTGCTTTTTTTGATAATTTTGATACTAACTCGTCTCCTATATCTCCAACAGCTACTGCAACTGATTGAGCCATACATCTTTCACCTGCAGAACCATATGCAGCCCCCATTAAACCATTAACTGCACCATCTAAATCACAATCTGGCATAACAACTAAATGATTTTTGGCACCCCCGAGTGCCTGAACTCTTTTTTCATTTTTTGCAGAATTCTCGTAAATATATTTTGCTATTGGTGTTGAGCCTACAAAACTTACTGCCTTAATATCTTTATTTGTCAAGATTGCATCTACTGCCTCTTTATCTCCATTTACAACATTAAAAACACCATCTGGAAGACCAGCTTCTTTTAACAATTCTGCTAATTTGATTGCACACGATGGATCTTTTTCAGATGGTTTTAATATAAAAGTATTTCCACATGCTATTGCTATAGGGAACATCCACATTGGCACCATAGCAGGAAAATTAAAAGGTGTAATTCCTGCTGCAACTCCTAATGGTTGACGCATTGACCAGCTATCAACATTAGTTCCAACATTTTCTGAAAATTCACCTTTAAGCAAGTGAGGTATACCACAAGCAAATTCAACAACTTCCAAACCTCTCGTCAAAGACCCCTTGGCATCTTCATAAACTTTTCCATGTTCTGTAACTATTAATTTTGTAAGTTCATCAGAATTTTTTTCTATTAATTCTTTGAATTTAAACATGACTCTTGCTCTTACTAGTGATGGTTTTAGTGACCATTCTTCAAAAGCTTTTTTTGCAACTACAACTGCTTGGTCTAGATCAGCTTTAGATGCTAATCTAACCTCTTTTTCTTGTTCACCAGTAGCTGGATTAAAAACTTTACCTTTTTTATCAGAATTTCCAGGAATTATTTTTCCACCTACGTAATGCTCAATTAATTTCATGAATACGATCTTTTAGATCAAAAAATCTCAATAGTCTATTGATTAAACGTTAGCAGTTGCTAACATTTTTTTTATTTCTGCTATAGCTTTTGCAGGATTCAAACCTTTTGGACAAGCATTGGTACAGTTAAGAATTGTATGGCATCTATAAAGTTTAAGTTCATCAGCAACTTTTTTTAATCTTTTTTGCCTCTCTTCATCTCTACTATCTATTATCCACCTGTAAGCTTGAAGTAAAACAGCTGGTCCTAAATATTTATCACCATTCCACCAATAACTTGGACAAGACGTCGAACAGCATGCACACATTATACATTCATATGCTCCATCTAGTTTAGCTCTATCTTCTTTTGACTGAAAAATTTCTTTAGACTCTGATTTTGAATTGGATTTTAACCAAGGTTCTATTGATTGGTATTGCTTATAAAGACCATCTAAATCACCAATTAAATCTCTTTTAACTTTAAGATGAGGTAGAGGATAAATATCAATATCACCATCAAATTCAGAATGAGGGGTTGTGCAAGCTAAGCCATTTTTTCCACCCATATTCATTGCACAAGAACCACATACTCCATGTGCACACGATCTTCTATAAGCTATTGTAGGATCTATCTCATTTTTTATTTTATTCAAAACATCTAACACTTTAGAGGGACAATTATCCATATCTACTTCATAAGTATCAATTCTAGGGTTCTCCTCTGTCGAAGGGTCCCATCTGTAAATATTAACTTTTCTTAAATTCTTAGAACCAGTTTTATCTTTAAAATATTTACCTTTTATAACTTGAGAATTTTTAGGTAAATTTATCTGAACCATTAATAAACTCTTTCTTGAGGTGGGAAGTATTGAACATCATTAGTTAAAGTGTTGCTATGAACTGATCTATAATTAATTTTTGTTTCCTTTCCATTAAACCATGAAAGAGTATGTTTCATATATTTTTTGTCATCTCTTTTAGGAAAATCTTCTCTCGCATGAGCTCCACGACTTTCTTTTCTATGATAAGCTGAGTCCATTGTGGTAATAGCCTGCCTTATTAAATTATCAAATTCTAAGGTTTCAACTAAATCAGTATTAAAAATTAAAGATTTATCTTTAACAGATAAAGATCCCATTCCATCATAAGTTTTTCTGATTTCATCAACTCCTTCTTTAAGAGTTTTTTCTGATCTAAATACTGCACACTTTGATTGCATGGTTTTTTGCATCATAATTCTAAGCTCAGCAGTACTATTTTCTCCATCAGCATTTCTAAGTTTGTCAAATCTTTCTAGGCATTTTTCAGTTTCTGACTCTCCAATATTTTCATGAGGCATATTAGGTTTAACTAATTCGGATGCTCTTTTTGCTGCAGCTCTACCAAATACAACCAAATCAATTAAAGAATTTGATCCCAATCTATTAGCTCCATGAACTGAAACACATGCAGCCTCACCAATTGCCATCAATCCAGGAACTGTTTTTTCTGACCCATTTAAAGTTAAAACCTCAGCTTTATAATTTGTAGGTATACCTCCCATGTTATAATGAACGGTTGGGACAACAGGTATTGGCTCTTTAGTTACATCAACATTAGCAAATAATCTTGATGACTCTGAAATTCCAGGAAGTCTCTCCTCAATTACCTTAGAGTCTAAATGGCTTAAATGTAAATGCACATGATCTTTTTCTTTTCCAACTCCTCTACCTTCATTAATTTCTACTGCGATTGATCTACTAACTACATCACGTGATGCTAAATCTTTAGCTTTCGGCGCATAACGTTCCATAAATTTCTCACCTTTTGAATTAACCAAATACCCTCCTTCTCCTCTAACACCTTCTGAAATTAAAGTGCCATGTCCATAAATTCCTGTTGGATGAAATTGGACAAATTCCATATCTTGTAAGGGTAAACCTGCTCGTAATATCATAGCATTTCCATCCCCTGTACATGTGTGAGCTGAAGTGGCAGAATAATAGATTTTACCATATCCTCCAGTTGCAATTATCGTAATATGAGATCTAAATCTATGAATAGTACCATCATTAAGGTTCCAAGCTATTAAACCTTTGCATTCCCCATTTTTCATAATTAGATCCAGTGCAAAATATTCTATAAAAAATTCTGTATTATGTTTCAAAGCTTGTCCATAGAGAGTATGTAAAATTGCATGACCAGTTCTATCTGCAGCTGCACATGTTCTTTGAACAATACCATTACCATAATTTTTAGTCATACCACCAAAAGGTCTTTGATAAATTTTTCCTTCTTCGGTTCTGCTAAATGGGACACCATATTTTTCTAATTCTATAACTGCTTTAGGTGCTTCTTTACAAAGATATTCGATGCTATCTTGATCACCTAACCAATCAGCTCCCTTAACTGTATCGTACATATGCCAACGCCAGTCATCTTCTCCCATATTACCTAGTGCTGCTGAAATACCTCCTTGAGCAGCTGAAGTGTGACTCCTAGTTGGAAAAACTTTTGAAATACATGCTGTTTTTAATCCTGCTTCACTTAAACCAACTGCAGCTCTCAAACCTGAGCCTCCAGCTCCTAAAACTACTACATCATACTCGTGATCAATTATTTTATAAGAATTCATAAGGTAGATATTAATATAATTGTAATTAATGGAATTGCTACCGCTGAGACGTA
>CABYGR010000034.1 GCA_902518595.1 uncultured Pelagibacteraceae bacterium
AGATGGTTTAATTCCATTAGAAGTAAAATTTAAACATGATCCTGATAGCACTCATGGATTTTGTGGTGCAGCTCTCAGTTCAAATGTAATCCATTTTTGGAAATCCAAACAAGGTAAATGGGAATGGGAAAAAGTTATTGATATTGAAAATGAACCACATCCAGATTGGCCTATTCCTATACCAGGTGTGATGTCAGCAATTCTTGTATCAATGGATGATAAATATCTTTATTTAAATAATTGGCTTCATGGTGATATGAGACAATACGATATATCTGATCCTCATAATCCAAAATTAAGTGGACAAGTGTGGATGGGAGGTCTTTTAGGTAAAGCACCTATTATAAACGGAGTAAAAATTGCTGGCGGACCACAAATGTATCAACTTTCATTAGATGGAAAACGAATGTATGTAACTACCTCTTTGTTTTCAACTTGGGATAATCAATTTTATCCTGACATTAGAACTCAAGGTGGAGCAATGATTATGATTGACTGTGATGTTGAAAATGGAGGCATGAAAATTAATAAAGATTTTATAGTTGATTTTGGAAAAGAACCTAATGGTCCAAGTAGGTGTCATGAAAGTAGATATCCAGGAGGAGACTGTACTAGTGATATATGGCTGTAAAACTTATTACTATCACAAACCGTAAAAATAAAACTTTTAAAGTCTCAGACCGAAAACCGCTACTTCAAGAATTGCGTGCCCAAGGAGTTGATCTTCCATACGGATGTGAGTATGGAGGATGTATAACTTGTGCAGCAAAACTCATAGAAGGCGAAGTAGATCAACGTTCCCAGGTAGCTTTAAATAATCGACAGATAAATAATGGTTATGTTGTTTTATGTGTAGCTCGTGCAAAAACAGATTGCAAGATTGAGATTGGAGTTGAAAGTCATGATAAATTATACCGCAATCCTTTTCTTGACCCACTTGCACCTCATGAGTTAAAAGCAGATATAGCTATTAAAAAGCAACTTAAAAAAAAATGAACCATAAAGAACCTTATAGTGATGAATATTTAAAAGATATTTTACAATCTGTAAAAACGATTGCAATGGTTGGGGCCAGTCCTGACAAAACTAAATTTAGTTATGGAGTCTTAAGAGTATTACATGAAACTGGTTATGATATGATACCAGTTAATCCAAAACCAGAAATTACTGAAATTAGAAATTTAAAAGTATATCCTAATTTAGCAGCTATAGATCGACCTGTGGATATGGTAGAAGTTTTTAGGAAACCAGAGGATCTTTATGGCGTAGCAGAAGAGGCAATTGCCATTGGCGCTAAAGTTTTATGGGGACAAATAGGTGTGGTTAATCATGAAGCAGCTCGCCTTGCAGAAAAAGCTGGCTTGAAAGTTGTAATGAACAGATGTCCAAAAATCGAACTCTTTCGTCCTTTTTGGAAGCCACGTCTTGATCTTAAGATATAATACTTGAATTAATAAGTACAAATTAAATTAAATGAAAAAAATATTTCTAGTATATGGTCATTATGATGAAAAATCATTTAATGCGGCTATAAGAGATACTTTTATAGAAACAATAAAAAAAATTGGGCACAGCATTGATGTCATTGACTTATATAAAGAAAAATTTGATCCAGTTTTTTCTGGAGAAGAACCTGATAAAAAGGTTTTAGATCATAGAAAAATAATAGAGAATTCAGATGCAATAGTTTTAATTGCTCCAATATGGAATTTTAGAATGCCAGCTATTGTTGAGGGATGGATAGATAAAGTTCTTGCTCCACCTTGGGCATTCAGATTTAAAAAATTATTTGGAAATTATGGATATCCGATAGGTAATCTAAAGGGTAAAAAAGCAGTTGTGTTTTGTACTTATGGATCTCCACAATTTGCTGTTAGAACTTTTTTTCTTAATATGCCAACTAAAAGGTTAAGAAGAGGAGTGTTTAATATATGCGGCATAACGGATGTTATATATCGAAGATACTTTGCTGTACCATTTGTAAGTGATAAAAAGAGAAAGAAATTCTTAGAGGATGTTAAAAAAACTGCAAATAGTATTTAAGATTTTATTTATTTTTCTTATTTCGATTTCAATTTCCAATGCTGAATTACTTAAACCAACAAGTGATATAAAACCCTCTGAAGTTGTTAGGATTCAATTACTAGGACTTCAAAAAAATGATTTAGACTATAAAGATAGTGGAATAGAACAAACTTGGAATTTTGCTCATCCAAATAATAAAAAAGTTACTGGACCATTAGATAATTTTAAAAGGATGATTAAAGGCGATTCATACGAAATGATGATAAACCACCTAAGTCACTCCATTACAAAACTTGGAAGTAGCGATAAATGGGCTCAATTTGAAGTGATTATTTTAGATAAAGAGAAAATATATCACAAATTTAATTGGCAAGTTGAAAAATATTTGTCAGATGGTCCTTTGAAGGATTGTTGGCTTACTACAATGGTATCAAACCCAATCCCTTTGGGAAGCTCAATTTGATTAAAATTTTACAATTTTGTTTCGTTATGAATAAAAATTTAGTAGGAATCGCCTTATGAAATCTAAAGCAAAAGTTGTTGTTGTTGGAGGTGGTGTAGTTGGAGTAAGTGCACTTTATCATTTAGCAAAAAAAAGGTTGGTCAGATGTGGTTCTTGTTGAAAGAAAAGAATTAACCTCCGGTTCAACTTGGCACGCTGCTGGACTATTACCACTTTTTAACATGAGTTATTCAGTAGGCCAATTACATAAGTATGCTGTTGATCTCTATAAAAAATTAGAGGAAGAAACAGGAAAAAATGTTGGCTTTAGTGTTGTGTCAAATATCCGTTTAGCAAGTACCAAAGATAGAATGGATGAGTATCATCAGTATGCTGGAGTAGCCAAAACAATAGGTGTTGATGTAAAATTTTTATCACCTCAACAAGTAAAAGAAATTTGGCCTCTATGTCGTATAGATGATTTAGTCGGTGCTATTCAACATCCAGAAGATGGTTACATTCAACCTGCAGATTTAACACAAGCACTTGCTACAGGTGCTAGAAATATGGGAGCTGAAATTTACAGAAACACAACTGTTTTAGCTATAAAACAATCAAAAGATGGGTGGATTGTAGAGACAGATAAAGGTTCAATAGAATGCGAACATGTAATTTCTTGTTCAGGAAACTTTGCTAGACAAACTGGAGAGATGGTAGGATTGGATATACCAGTTATACCAGTTGAGCATCAATATATTGTAACTGAACCACATCCTGAAATTCAAAAAAGAAAAAAAGAAGGTCTTCCGGAAATGGGAGTTTTAAGAGACAGTGATAGCAGATGGTATATGAGAGAAGAAGCTGGTGGATTGATACTAGGTCCGTATGAAGATGGTGCTCCTGCTTGTTATGTAGAAGGACCATCAAAAAATTCGGAGTATGAATTATTTCAAGAAGATTTAGACAGGCTTGCCCCACATATTGAAGGAGCGATTCATAGAGTGCCAGCTTTTGGCGAGGTAGGTGTTAAAAAAGTTTATAATGGAGCAATTTGTTATACCCCTGATGGAAATCCGATAGTAGGTCCTGCCTGGGGACTTAAAAACTTTTGGATTAATGAAGGACATAGCTTTGGAATTACAGCAGCTGGAGGAGCAGGTTGGCAGTTGGCAGAATGGATAGTTGATGGTGAGCCAACTATTGATATGCTTGGTGTTGAGCCAAGACGTTATGGAAATTATGCTACTAAATCTTATTTAAAAGCAAAAAATGAAGAGGCTTACAGTCATGTTTTTATCACTCATTATCCAGATGAAGAAAGACCCGCTGCTAGACCATTAAGAACTTCACCATGTTATGAAAGAATGAAAGAACTTGGTGCAGTATTTGGACAAAAATTTGGCTGGGAGAGACCAAACTTTTTTGCAACAGATGGAATGGAGCAAAAAGATGATTGGTCTTTTAGAAGATCTAAATGGTTTGATGCGATTAAAAAAGAATGTCAAAATGTAAAAGAAAATGTAGGTCTTCTAGATATGACAGCATTTGCAAAATGTAGAATTAAAGGACCAAAATCAGAAGAATTTTTAGATTATTTGGTTGCTAATAAGTTGCCAAAAAAAATTGGAAGAATTGGGTTATGTCATGCACTAAATACAAAAGGTGGTGTTCATTCAGAATTTACCATCATGAAAGAAGCAGAAAATAGTTATTATCTTGTTTCTGCTGGTGCA
>CABYGR010000035.1 GCA_902518595.1 uncultured Pelagibacteraceae bacterium
ATTTCAGAATTAATTTTATCTGAAAAAAAAAACGGAATTCCAAAATGAAAACCACTTATTATTGAGTCTTTAGTGAATGGGTGTTTAACATTTAACTTATCCAAATAGTCATATATTTGTTCAATCTTTTTTTTTAAAATTAAATTTCTTTTTTCGAATGATTTTAAATCAAATGATGCCAACACAGCTGCTAAAGGATGCATTCTTAATTTTAAATCGTTAATTGCGCCTGCGACTTTTATGTTTTTATTTTTTTTGTGACCAGGATGATGATTATCTATCATTTTTAGATATAAATCTTCATCATCAGTCAACATTATTCCACCTTCGCCCCCTGAGATAGATTTATTTCCTTGAAGACTCATAAATGATATATTGGCTGATTTCACATGTTCTACATCATTTATTTTCATTGCTTGTGAATGACTGGCATCCAATATAATTTTGGCATGATTGTTTAAATATGGTTTTAAATTTTCAAAATTTATATAAAATCCAAAAGGATGAGTGGCAACTAATAAATCATATTTTTGTTCATTTGCATTTTTAAATAAGATTTCAAAATTTCTATTAATATCAAAATAATATATTTCAAAGTCAAATTTTTTTAATGTTTTAATTACAGTAGGAAAAGTTAAAGATGATATTAAAACTTTTGATCCTTTTTTTAAATTTAAAGCGAGAAGTGATGCGTAAAAAGCTGCAGTGCCACTTGAAAAAGTCAAACAATATTCTGCACCAAATCTTTTAGATAATGAATTTTCAAAATCAGATACATATTTAGGATATTTTGAATAATCTTTTTTTAAAATTATTAATATTATTTTCAAAAAAAGTTTTAAATTGAATTCTTTTAAATTTCTAAAAAAATTAATTAACCTAGACATCTTTACAGCTCAAATCTCTTATTAAATTCAAAAATTGAAATTACCATTGTAAATATTTAGATAATTTTTTTTTAATATAATTTTTTTCAAATACAGATAGCTCTTTTTTTGCTTTAAATACGTTAAATTTTGAATTTTTAATGTCAAAATTATCATTAATTTTTTTGGTATTAAGAAAATTAAGTACTTTATTTCTCTCACTTTCATAGTTTTGACAAAAATCTTCAAATTTCATCTCCAATATATATTTTTTATATTTTTTTGGAATTTTCTTCTTATAATTAATAAATTTGTACATTATTTGTTCATACCATTTAGTCCAAATTTTTAAATTATATCCTGGATAAGCTTTGGCATCTCGATTTTTCATACTATTAAAAATACTTCTTGGATCTCTGGTAACTAAAATAATCTTAACATCATCAAAATATGAAAAAATTTCAGTAAAGTTCCACATGTTTAGTGACTGATCTAAAACAATATGATTAATTTTTTTATTGTGTGAATGACATTGAATAATTTTTCGAAGATAATTTTTTGATTGTTTTAAAAAAATTTCCTTTTTTACAGGTAGATACATGTTAAATAAATTCCCTCCACCTTTTGATTGAGAGATTTTTTTTTTTAAATTAAAAAATTTTCTTTTAAAGAAACTAGTTTGAATTTCTATAAATTGTGGATATGCGTGATAACTTAATGTGGTTATATTTTTAATATATTCATTAGTTATTGATAAAATTTTTTTATCATAAACTTTAGTTTGTTTATTATTAATTTTAATTTTAAGATTAATTAAATTCTCAATATAATTTTTGAACCTCATAATTGCATTTGATGGGTTATTAATTGAATGATTGATATAAAAATTGTAGTACATATTCAGAATTCCATCTGGATCATCTATAATTCTAAATTCTTGCCCTTTAAAAGGATTTTTATATTTTGTGGATTTAGTCAAAAAATCACTTATTGCACCAGATCCACTAGAACCTGTACCGACTATCAAAACTATTTTCATATATTTAAATCAAATTATTTTAACACATTGTTTCCTTACAATATCTTAACAAAAAATTATGATTAATATTTTATTAGAGATTTTTTGCTGTTGCTCGGAAAAGAGCATTATTTTGAATTAATTCTTCAAATGTTCCTTGATCTTTAAGTTCTCCTTTCTCTAATAATAAAATATTATCACAATTTTTTACTGTACTCAAACGATGTGCAATTAGAATTATAGTAATATCTTTTTTTAATTCGTGTACTGCTTCCATAACAGCCCTTTCTGTAAGATTGTCTAACGCACTAGTGGCTTCATCTAAAATTAATATTTGGGGATTATGGTAAAGTGCTCTTGCAATCCCTATTCGTTGACGTTGTCCGCCCGATAATCGTACTCCTTTTTCACCAACTGTTGTTTGATATTTTAGAGATAATTCATGAATAACAAATTCATGAAGTTTTGCAATCTTGGCTGCTTGCTCAACTTTGTCTTGAAGTATATCTTTTGGATCAATTCCAAAAGCAATATTAGCAGCAACCGTATCATCAGCTAAAAAAATTTGTTGTGGAACATATCCAATAGAGTGTTGCCAAGCTTTAAGATTATGTTTGTTTATAATTTTACCATCTATCTCCAAAGTTCCTTTATTTGCCTCAAGTAAACCTAAAATAATATCAATAACTGTGGTTTTTCCGCTCCCAGTGGTGCCTACAATCCCAACATTACTACGAGCTTGAATGGTAAAATTAATATTTTTTAAAGCAGTTCGTGATGAATTAGGATAGCTATAATAAAGATTTTTTAAAGTTATTTGATTATTAAGTTGTAAAGCTTCCTTTTTAACAGACGTATCATATGGTTTTAGGCTTTTTAAATCATTATATACAGAATCAAGCGCCGGTACGGTAAACCTAATTCGAGTAATATTGCTATAAATTTTTTGTAAAGCTGGCATCAATCTATATCCAGCAAAAGCATAAAGTGCCAATATAGGCAAGGCATCACTAAAAATCCCACTTTGAGACATTAAATATAGAGCAACTAATATCATACCTCCAAAAATAACAGCCTCTAGAGCAAACCTAGGTATTTCACCAATAACAGAAAGTGATGAAGAATGTTTAGCAAGAATTTTTGCTGGATCTGAAAACCGTTTAATATAAATTTGTTCTAGACTGCCTAGTTTAATTTCTTTTGCTGCACCAAATGCTTCACTTAAAGCTGTAAATCTCCATTCATTAACTTTAACATTTTCTTTACCTATTCGAGTAACTAAACTTTTAGTAAATTTATAAATTAGAGCATAAGCTAATCCAAGCGTTAAACCAACTATCAAAGTAAGTTTTGGATCAACTAATATTAGTAAAATCATTAATGCAATCGACACTGTACTTTGTGTAATCAAATCCATTAAAGGAGCTAGCCCTTTGCCGACAACTTTGCCAGCTTCCGAAAGAACCGTTTTTCCTATTTCAGCACTATGACGATTTAAAAACCAAGTATACGGCTGATGCAGATAACCTTCCACTAAACGTTTTCCCAAGCTGTATTCTCTCATAGCAAGAAAACGTACTTGAGCGTAAAGAGTTAAGGCTCGAAATGAAAGTGAAATTACCAAAAATATAAATACTACAAATCCTAGTGAAGATAAAAATTGTTGATAAGTCTTAACTCCAAATGTACCAGCAACCTTAAACATTTTATTTAGCACAACATTAGTTTCAATTAGTTCAGGGTTTGATAAAACAGCTATAAATGGCATTATTGAAGCCACTCCTAACATATCCAATAAAGCCATTACTAAAATCATTACTAATAATAAATACGCATGTTTCTTCTCTTGATCAGACAAAAGATACAAAAATTTTTTTAACGTTTTCATTAAGTTTTTAATTATTACTTATTTTATTTACAAATTTAATCATCTTTTTTTGTAATAATGATTTTTGATATACTATTTCTATATTCTTTATTTTTTTTTTAGAACTTATTGAAAAACTATAAATAGGATTTAAAAAATATTTTACATTTCTAAAAATATATACATTAAATTTAT
>CABYGR010000036.1 GCA_902518595.1 uncultured Pelagibacteraceae bacterium
CAAATTTTATTTCTCCATTATCAAGAAGAAACGAAGTAATTAGCTTTGTTAAAAGCGGTTTGAAAGATCTATCTGTTAGTAGAAAAAATTTATCCTGGGGAATTCAGGTACCAAAAAATAAAGAACACACAATTTATGTATGGTTAGATGCACTCACTAATTATATAAGTGCATTAAACTATCCTGACACTGAAGATCAATTATATAAAAAATTTTGGCCTGCATCTGTTCATTTAATTGGTAAAGATATTTTAAGATTTCATGCTGTTTATTGGCCTGCATTTTTGTTAGCAGCAAATATCCCATTACCTAAAAAAGTTTATGGTCATGGCTGGATTTTGTCTGGAGAAGAAAAAATGTCTAAATCAAAAGGTAATATTTTAGATCCAATAGAAATTATAAATGAATATGGTTTAGATCCGTTAAGATATTATTTAATAAAAGAAGTTTCTTTTGGTAATGATGGTAATATTTCTCAAGAAAGACTAGAAGACTGTATTAACAGTGATCTAGCTAATAATTTTGGTAACCTTTGTCAACGAGTTACAGCTTTTTGTATCAAAAATTGTGAAGGAAAAATTCCAAATGATATTGAGTTTAAAGAAGATGATTTCAAGATATTAGATAAATTTAAGTCAAATTTAGAACTTATTAGAGAAAAAATTGATAATCAGGACATAAATTTTTACATTGATTTCATAGTAAATTCATTATTTGAAGCAAATAAATATTTTAATGATCAAGAACCCTGGAAAAAAAAAGATGACTTGAAAAGATTAAATACTATAGTTTATACAACTTTAGAAATTGTAAGAAAAATTAGTTTTATGTTATATCCAATTATTCCTCAATCATCATTAAATGCTTTAAAAATTTTTGATATTAAAGAAAAAGATATTGAATTTTCAACGTTAAATAATCATAAATATTTAAAATTTGGTGAAAATATTAATAAGATAGATATTTTATTTAAAAAAATTGAAAAAAATAAATGATTGATTCGCATTGTCATTTAGATCATGAGCCTCTATTAAGTAATTTAGATAGTGTAATTGAAAGATCTAAATCTGCTGGTGTGACTAAAATTTTAACTATTTGCACTACACTTGATAGTTTCAATAAAATAAAAGAAATAGTTCAAAAAGATCAGATTATTTATGGAACATATGGAATTCATCCCCATGAAACAAAAAATAATTTTGTTGATTCTGAGTTAATTATTAATGAAATTAATAATAATGATAAGATTATTGGAGTCGGTGAAACTGGTTTAGATTTTTATTACAATAATAGTGATAAAGAGTCACAAATTAAAAGTTTTGAGTCTCACATAGAAGCTTCTATTAAATTAAATGTTCCACTAATTATTCACTCAAGAAGTGCTGAAAAAGAAACTTTAGATATACTCAATACTTATAAAAACAATAATTTAAAAATTTTGATGCATTGCTTTACTGGTTCGCAGACATTTGCTAAAAATTTATTAGATTTAAATGCTTTTTTTTCTGCTAGTGGCATTATAACTTTTAAAAATTCTATAGATTTACAAAAAACATTTCAATTCATCCCATTAGATAAATTACTAATCGAAACAGATAGTCCTTTTTTAGCCCCAGAACCTAATAGAGGAAAAAAGAATGAACCTTCATTTGTAATATTTACTGGTAAAAAACTTGCTGATCTTAAGAATATATCATTTCAGAATTTAGTAAATTCTACTACTAATAATTTTAATAAACTATTTAAATAATTATTATGAAATTTACTATATTGGGTTGTGGAAGTTCTATGGGTGTACCAAGATCTGATGGAAGTTTTGGCAAATGTGATCCAAAAAATAAAAAAAATCATAGAAGTAGATGCTCAGCTTTAATTCAAACAAAAAATGAAACTGTTTTAATTGATACATCTCCAGATTTAAGACATCAATTAATAAAAAATAAGATTAAAAAAATTGATAAAGTTTTTTATTCACATATGCATGCCGATCAAACCCATGGAATAAATGACTTAAGAGTTTTTTATATAAAAAATAAAAAAACAATTCCAGTGTTTGTTGATAAACCAACTAAAAAATATTTAATATCTTCATTTAAATATTGTTTTATAAATAATAGTAAAGAATATCCAGCTATCCTTAAGTTAAATTTGATAAATGATAATTTAAGAATAAAAGATGGTTCTAATGAAATCAAAGTAAAACCTATAAAAGTAAAACATGGTAAAGTCGATAGTATTTGTTATGTAATTGATAAAAAATTAGCCTACATCAGCGATGTAAGTCAAATATATGAAAAAGATTATAAATATTTTAAAAATTTAAAATATCTTGTTCTTGATTGTTTATGGATAAGATATCATCCTTCACATTTAAATTTAGAAAGTTCTTTAGAATTAATTAACAAATTTAGACCCAAAAAAGCTATTTTAACAAATTTACATTGTGATTTAGATTATAATTATCTTAAAAAAATTTTGCCAAAAAATGTTGAGCCTGCTTATGACGGCTTAACTTTAGCTTTATAAGATTTTTTCAATTTCAGATATAATTTTTTTTGACATAGGTTTAGTAAAAGATACAAAAGTATTTTGAACTTTACCCTTTTTGTTAATTAAAATTTTATGAAAATTCCATTTTGGTACTGCAGACTTACCATAATTATCTTTAGCCCATTTGAATATATTGTGGGCATTTTCACCCTTAACTTCTGTTATAGCAGTTAACGGAAAATCAATATTAAAGTTTACTTCACAAAACTCTTTAACTTCTAAATTTTTTTTCTTTTCTTGATTAAATGAATTTGAAGGAACGCCTAACACAACTAAACCTTTTGATTTATACAAATCCCATAATTCTTGTAATTCATCATACTGTTTTGTAAAACCACAATAACTTGCCGTATTTACTATCAATATAACTTTGTCTCTGTATTGGTTTAAGTCAATAGTTTCACCTGTTATGCTTTCTATATTAAAATCATAAAAAATTTTTTCATAGTTTGCTGAAACTGAGTTTTTAAACAAAAACATGGATATAGTTAATACTATTAATACAAATTTTTTCATTTATTTTAATTATTTATTTGGTGTAAGTAATATAAGGAAGTAACCAAATAAAGTGGACAATAATGACCCAGTTAATACACCTATTTTTACACCATTCATATATTGCATATTTTCAACAAATGCTAAATTTCCTACAAAAAGACTCATAGTAAAACCAATTCCTGTTAATACACCAACTCCATAGAAATTAAACCAATTTGAATTATTAGGCATTTGTGCAACTTTTAATTTTATAGAAATATAAGAAAAAACAAAAACCCCTAACTGTTTACCTAAAAATAATCCTAATAATATCCCTAGTGGCACTTTATCCAATAATGATGCGAAAGATAATCCTTCTAATGATACACCTGCATTTGCGAACGCGAATAGTGGCATAATACCAAAAGCAACATATGGACTAATTGCATGTTCAACCTTAATTAATAAGGAAAAATCTTTTTCTTTTTTTCTATGAGGTATTGTCATTGCCAATAAAACTCCAGCAATTGTTGCGTGGATACCAGAGTTATGAGTAAAATCCCAAAGAAAAATTCCAATAATTAAATAAGGAAGGAATTTTTTTATGTTAAATTTGTTTATTACTAACAAGAAGATAAATGCCAACAACATTAAACTTAAATACTTAATACTTAAATCTCCAGAGTAGAATAGGGCAATAATTACAATTGCTCCTAAATCATCAATTATTGCAAGAGCAGTTAAGAATACTTTTAAAGATAATGGAACTCTCTTACCTAGCAATGATAAAACTCCTAATGAAAAAGCAATATCAGTAGCAGAAGGTA
>CABYGR010000037.1 GCA_902518595.1 uncultured Pelagibacteraceae bacterium
ACTCTCGGAAATAAACTTAAAATGATCGAAGAAGAGTGGGTTAATAATAATTTTAAATTGTCGGACAAACAAATTAATAAAATTATAAGTCGCTAAATATATTTAACATCTTTAATTTCAAAGTTTTTAATGCCTGCAGGAGTATTAATTTCTACTAGATCGTTTTTATTTTTTCCGATCAAACCTCGTCCAATTGGAGATTGAAAATATATTAGTTTTTGTTTTATATCTGCTTCATTTTTACAAACTATTTTATAGTTTATTTTTTCATTAGTATCCAAATTTTCTAAAAATACTGTAGACCCAAAAATTACTTTGCCATCATTATTAATCTTAGTAACATCAATCACATTTGCTCTAGCAATAATATCATTTATTTCAGCAATTCTTCCTTCGTTATACGACTGTTCTTCCTTAGCAGCATGATATTCAGCATTCTCTTTAAGATCTCCATGAGATCTTGCTTCTGAAATTGCAGAAATAATTTTTGGTCTTTTTTTTTCTTTTAAAAAAACTAATTCTTCTTTTAATTTTTTAAAACAATTTATTGTAACTGGCTCTTTATCCATTTTATTTCCATTTTGCTAATGGTGGAAGTGACATTAAAATACCTTCTACATTTCCACCAGTTTGTAATCCGAATTTTGTACCTCTATCATAAAGTAGATTAAATTCAGAATATCTACCTCTCTTAATATATTGAGTCTCTTTATCTTTTAAAGTCCATTTTTTTTTTAATTTCCTTTTTATTATTTGATTAAATAATATTTGAAAAGTAATCCCCACGTCTCTAACAAATTTAAAATCTTTTTCGAAATTTTTATTTTTATAATCAAAGAAAATTCCACCAATACCCCTAGGTTCATTTCTGTGAGGTAAATAAAAATATTCATCACACCATTTTTTATATTTTTTATAATAATTTTTATCATGTCTATTGCACATATCTTTAAGTTTTCTGTGAAAAATCTTTTTCTCAAGATTATCTTTTTTAGAAGGAGTAACGTCCATGCCACCTCCAAACCATTGATGAGTAGTACAGATGTATCTTGTATTAAAATGCATAGCAGGAATTAAAGGATTTTTCATGTGCATTACCACTGAAATTCCAGATGCCCAAAATCTTGGATCTTTTTTAGCACCTGGAATGTTTTTTTGAAATTTTTTAGGAAATTTTCCATATACTTTTGAAAAATTAATACCAACTTTTTCAAAAATCTGTCCATTTCTTAATATTCGATATTCACCGCCACCTTCATCATTTTTTGGATTTCTTTTCCATGCAGTTGGTTGAAATTTTATTCGGTTGTTTTCCAATTTATTTATATCGTAACAAAATGAGTCTTGTAATAATTTAAACCAATTACTTACTAAGTCTTTTTTAATATCTAAATCCATCTAATCTGTCTTAAACTATCAGCCACTATTATTGCAACTGAGGATGCAATATTTAATGATCTCTTATTTTTTTCCATAGGTATTTTTAGTCTATTTTTTATTAGCCTATGTATTTTTTCTGGCACACCAGCGCTTTCACGTCCAAATAAAATTGTGTCTCCTCTTTTAAATTTGAATGAATGATAACTTACAGAAGCTTTTGTAGTCATCAATATAATTCTTTGATTATTTTTAGCTTTAAGAAAATCATTTACACTTTGATAAAATTTTATTTCATCTTCATTTAAGTAGTCCATTACAACTCTTTTAAATCTCTTATCAGTTAACAAAAAACCACAAGGCTCAATAATTTCTAGTTTAACCCCTAGACAAGCACAAGTTCTTATAATTGCTGCGGTATTTTGAGGTATATCTGGTTCAAACAATGCAATTTTTATGTCTTCTAGAGAGTATTTGTGTGTCATTCTAACCATGGAAAAAATACTATTTTATTATATGAAAATGTATATTAAATAACAAAATTTAATTTTTATACATGTCAGATAAAAAACCAAAAAGAAGAGAATTTTTATTTACTACAACATATGCAATAGGTGTGGTTGGGGTAGGTGCGGTAGCTTGGCCATTGATTGATCAGATGAATCCTGATGCATCTGTTAAAGCGTTGGCAAGCACAGAAGTTGATGTAAGCTCTGTTGAACCAGGAAATACAATAACCGTACTTTGGAGAGGTAAGCCAGTTTTTATCAGAAGAAGAACACAAGATGAAATAGAAGAAGCTAAGGCAGTTAAAATGGATGAATTAAAACATCCTGAAAAAGATGAGGATAGAGCAAAAGATCCTGAATGGTTGGTGATGCTTGGTATTTGCACTCACTTAGGATGTGTGCCTTTAAATGATAAGGGTGATTATAATGGATGGTTTTGTCCATGTCATGGTTCTCACTATGATACATCAGGAAGAATAAGAAAAGGACCTGCTCCAACAAATATGGAAGTTCCAAAATATGAGTTTGTAAATGCTAACACAATTAAAATTGGATAAAGAATAATTTATGAGTAATCATGATAACTATCAACCTAGTTCTAAGTTAGGAAAGTGGTTTAACGATCGTTTACCATTATTAACTCTTTCTAATCATCTTTCAGAATATCCAACGCCAAAAAACTTAAATTATTGGTGGACTTTTGGAGGAATACTAACTTTTTGTTTAATTACCCAAATAATTACCGGATTGACTTTAGCAATGCATTATATCGCTGATTCAGATTTAGCATTTGCAAGTGTTGAACATATAATGAGAGATGTAAATTATGGTTGGTTGATAAGATATGTTCATGCAAATGGAGCATCAATGTTTTTTCTTGCAGTTTACATCCATATTTTTAGAGCATTGTATTACGGTTCTTATAAGTCTCCTAGAGAGGTAATCTGGATTATTGGAATGATTATATATTTCTTAATGATGGCCACAGCTTTTATGGGCTATGTACTTCCCTGGGGACAGATGAGTTTTTGGGGAGCGACAGTAATAACAAACTTATTTAGTGCAATTCCTTTTGTAGGCGAAGGTATAGTTGCTTGGTTATGGGGAGGTTTTGCAGTAGATAACCCAACTCTTACAAGATTTTATGCTCTACATTATTTGTTACCATTTTTAATTCTTGGACTGGTAGTTCTTCATATTTGGGCTTTACATGTTCCTGGAAATAATAATCCTATTGGAATTGACATAAAAAAACCTTCAAAGGATACAGTTCCGTTTCATCCATATATTGTTATTAAAGATGGTTTTGCTTTATTAATGTTTATGATTGTGTTTGCGTTTTTTGTTTTTTATTCACCAAATATTTTAGGACATGCTGACAACTATATTGAGGCAAACCCAATGGTGACACCAGCTCATATTGTACCTGAATGGTACTTATTACCTTTTTATGCAATTTTGAGATCTGTTCCTGATAAACTATTTGGGGTTATAGCCATGTTTGCAGCAATTTTTGTTTTAGTAATTTTGCCTTGGCTTGACACTTCAAAAATCAGATCTGCAGTATTCAGACCTTTATACAAACAGTTTTATTGGATCTTAGTTATTGATGTCTTGATTTTAGGATACGTGGGGGCAATGCCTGCTGAAGGTCTTTATTTGTTAATAGCTAGAGTGGCTACAGCATATTATTTTATACATTTTTTAATAGTTTTGCCTATTTTAGGATACAAAGAAAAAACAATACCTGTGCCATTAAGTATTACAGAACCTGTACTTGGTGGATCACCAAAT
>CABYGR010000038.1 GCA_902518595.1 uncultured Pelagibacteraceae bacterium
AAAGGGGTTTACAACTAATCCTAGCTTAATGCGGAAAGCGGGAGCTAAAGATTACAAAAATTACGCAAAAAAAATTTTAAAAATTTGTAAAACCAAACCAGTTTCATTAGAAGTTTTTGCAGATAATAATGCTGAAATGTTAGAACAAGCTCTTAAGATAAACTCATGGGGAAATAATGTTTTTGTAAAAATACCAATAACAAATTCTAAAGGTAATTTTACTGGAAAAGTAATTAAAATACTTAATAGTAAAAAAATAAAATTAAATATTACAGCTGTTTATAGTTCATCACAGACAAAAAAAATCTTAAAAGTAATTAATAAAAAAACTGATGTAATTATTTCTATATTTGCAGGAAGAGCAGCAGATACAGGCAAAGATCCTATTCCTGAGTTAAAAAAAAGCATTTCTTTATCTAAAAAATTTAAAAATGTTAAAATTCTTTGGGCAAGTGTTAGGGAGCCATATAATTATTTACAGGCTAAACAATTAGGATGTCAAATAATAACAGTTCCACCAACAATAATAGAAAAAATTGAAAACTTTGGAAAATCTTTTGACAGGTTGACAAGAGAAACAGTAAAAGGATTTTTAACAGACAGCACAAAATCTAAATTTAAAATTAAATAAAATTGGTTGCGGGGGACGGATTTGAACCGTCGACCTTCAGGTTATGAGCCTGACGAGCTACCAGACTGCTCCACCCCGCGGTATAATTAAATTCTATTTTTAATTTTATTTAATTTCTTAACTCTTTTAATGTTTTCTTGAAGAATTCTTTTTTTCTTCTCTGAAGGTTTTTCATAAGTATTTTTTAATTTAATTATTTTAAAAAAACCATCTCTCTGTAGTTTTCTTTTTAAAACTCTTAAAGCTTGTTCTAAATTATTGTCTTTAACTTCTATTTTAATAACCACCTCCGAAAAAGTGATTACGTAGCACTTTTATATTTTTATGTCTATTTATTTTATTCATTAATTACTTACTTGTTGAGATAGTTTCTCTCTCTCTTTTTGTTTTTTTTCTCTTTTTATTCTTCTTTCTGCTTTTTCTAATGCTTCAATTAAATCTTTTTGAGCAAATAAGTTTAAAGCTACAGGGTCTTTGGGGCTTAAATTATTGTAGTTCCAGTAACTCTTATTTCTTATTGATGATACAGAATTTTTTGTAATACCTACTAATTTTGCAATTTGGGAATCTTTAAGAATATTATGTTGTTTTATTAGCCATAATGCCGAGTCAGGTTTATCTTGTCTTTTAGATAAAGGAATATATTTTTTAATTTTTTTTTCTGTATTTGAAATTTCAATATCAGTGCTTTTAATTTTTAATGGTCTAGTAGTATCTGCAGACGATAATTCAATTTCGTCTCTAGTCAATTGTCCTGATATAATAGGGTTATAAGCTTTAATTCCTTTTGCAACTTCGCCATCTGCAATACCCTGGATTTCTAATTCGTGCAATTTACAAAATTCAGCAATTTGTTTGAAAGTAAGAGTTGTATTTTCTACGAGCCAAACAGCAGTTGCCATTGGCATCAAAGGGGCATTAGACATTTAATTTTTTTTTTCTGATTTAAAGTTTTGGAATTTTTTGTTGAATTTACTTATTCTTCCTTTATCCATTAGTTTTTGTTTTCCACCTGTCCAAGCAGAATGAGACTTAGGATCAATTTCAAGTTTTAAAACTTCCCCTTCTTTTCCCCAAGTTGATTTAGTCTCAAATTGTGAGCCATCTGTCATTTCAACTTTTATTGAATGATAATTTGGATGAATATTTTTTTTCATGACAAGTTTTATAACAAAAGAATTTTTTAAAACAATTAAAAGTTACTTAATTTTTCGAGCAATTTTGAATTAATATCTGAACTAGATGTAATAACCTTGATATTTTTATTATTTGAGAGATCAATTTCATTAAGTATTCCGCCAGCCTCTTTAATCAAAATAATGCCTGCAGCTATATCCCAGAGATTTAAATTATGTTGAAAATATCCATCATATCTTCCAGCAGCTACATAAGCCATATCTAAAGCTGCACTTCCAGATTTTCTAAATGGTAAATCAGGCTCATTTTTTATTTTACCTCCTGTAGCAAATAAACAATCATTTATTTGATTTTTTTTTGAAACTCTAATTCTTTGATTATTAAAAAAAGCACCATTATTTTTTTCTGCAAAAAACATTTCGTTTTTAATTGGATCAAATATTAATCCAGAAACTATCTCATCTTTTGATTTAAGTGCTATTGAAATTGCAAAATGAGGAATTCCATGAAGGAAATTTATAGTTCCATCGATTGGGTCAATTATCCATGTATTATTTTTATCTTTATTTATTTTAATTCCATTTTCTTCACTAATTATAGAATAGTTGGGTCTGGCTTTTATTAATTCATCTAAAATAATTTTTTCAGCTTTCAAATCTGAGTTTGTTACAAAATCAGATGGACCTTTTTTAGAAACTTGTAATTTTTCTATCTCGCCAAAATCTCTTATTAAGATTTTTGAGGCTTTTTCACTAGCCTTAATCATTATATTGAGATTTGCTGAAATAGATTTCACTAATTTAAATTTTTTTAACGTATTCTAAATTTCTGGTATCAACTACTATTTCATCATCTGCCTCTATAAAAGGAGGCACTTGAATATTCAACCCGTTATCTAATATTGCAGGTTTGTAGGATGATGAAACAGTTTGTCCTTTTAATGCAGCATCAGTTGATTCTATTTTACAATTCACTTGATTAGGTAAATTCACTGAAATAGGGGAGTCATTATAAAAATTAATTGATACTTCTAAATTTTCAGTTAGTAATTTGCCTTTTTCTCCTATGATTTTTTTTTTAATTTCAATTTGTTCAAAAGATTTAGGGTTCATAAAAAAATAATTATTTTCATCCTCATATAAAAAATTAAAATTTGTTTCCTCTAAAGACGCCTTTTCAACAGTTTCACTCGATCTAAATCTTTCATTTAGTTTAGTATTTTTATTTACACTTTTCATTTCTACTTGTGCAAATGCACCACCTTTTCCAGGCTTTACATGCTGAGTTTTTAAAACTTGCCAAAGGTCGTCTTTATATTCTAAAAGCATACCAACTCTTATTTCACTTGCATTAATTTTCATTTTAATTTTTTTACTGCATCTATTGGTTTGAGTTTTTTATTATTCCAAATGTAGCCTGAAATAGCTAAAAAATTTACTTTATTCAATAAAAGTTTATTATAATTTTTATCATTTATTCCTCCTATAGCTACAATAGGTATTTTTGTAAGTTTTTTTGCCTTATTTATTAATTTTAAATTAGCTTTATATTTTACTTTTTTAGTTTTAGATGAATTGAATGCTCCAAAAGCTATATAATCGGCTTTATTTTTAATTGCGGCTTTTGCAAGTTTGATAGAATTGTGACATGTAATTCCAATAATTTTTTTACTAATTATTTTTCTAGCCTTTAAGATATTTATATCTTTTTGACCTAAATGACATCCATCAGCATTAATTTTTTTAGCAACCACAGGATCATCATTTACTAAAAATTTTACTTTAAAAATTTTGCAAATTTTTTTTATTTTTTTCCCAATTGATATTTTTTTTTTAATTGAGACATTTTTCAATCTTAGCTGAAAAAATTCAGTTTTATTTAAAGACA
>CABYGR010000039.1 GCA_902518595.1 uncultured Pelagibacteraceae bacterium
TCTTTTGTTTCTTTGTCTTCAAGACCCATAATACTTACAGTAGTTCTTGCAACATCCATAGGGTGAGCTTTTTTTGGAAATTTTTTGATATCTTCCAGCAAAGTTTTAGAGAGCTTTCTTTCTTTTTTTTCTTGTTTCTCAAAATTTTTTAATTGTTTTTTATTTGGAAGTTCTCCATTTAAAATAAGGTAAGCAACCTCTTCAAATTTACATTTTGCACACAAATCTTGAGCAGCATAACCTCTGTAAGTAAGAGAATTAATTTCAGGCATAACTTTTGAAACTTCAGTTTCATCAACCACTATTCCAAGCAAACCCTTTTTAATTTCATCACTCATTATTCATGTCCATCAGTATTAAAGTTATAAATTTTTTCATCTAAACTATTATACTTTTCGTAATCAACAAGTTCGTACAATCTTTTTCTAGTTTGCATTTTATCGATAATATTGTTCTGATGTCCATTTGCATAAATGTCTCTTAATCCATCCTCAACGTTTTTCATGGCTAATCTTTGTGTGGTGACTGGATAAATTACAATATTGTAACCAAAGTTTTCTAATTCTTTATAGTTGAATAATTTAGATTTACCAAATTCAGTCATATTCGCAAGTAAGTAGCATGAAAGTTGTTTTCTTACTTTTTCAAAATCTTTTTCATTTTCTAATGCCTCTGGAAAAATTATTTCAGCACCAGCATCAATATAAGCTTTACATCTATCAATCATTTTATCTATACCTTCAACACTTTTAGCATCTGATCTTGCAATAATTTTAAAGTTTTCATCTTTTTTTGCTGAAACACATTCTCTAATTTTTTTAACCATTTCATTTGTTGTTATTAATTCTTTATTATCTAAATGACCGCATCTTTTTCTTTCAATTTGATCTTCCAAATGTACAGCTGAAATTCCAAATTCCTCAAACGTTTCAATAGTTTCTTTGCATGATTTAAAACCTGTATCAATATCAACAATTGTAGGAAGGTTTGTTACTCTTGAGATTAAATAAGACCTAGTACTAACGTCTTGTAAAGTTGTTAATCCAATATCAGGAAAACCAAGATCATTAGCCATTACTCCACCAGAAACATAAACAGCATCATAACCAATTTCTTCAATTAATTTAGCAGTAAGAGGATTGAAAGCACCAGGAACTCTTAATATTTTTTTTGATTTTAATTTATTAACAAAATCTATTCGTTTTTGGTTTGGGTCTTTTTCTACAAAGTGCACTAAAAAATCCCTTTTTTTAAATTTCTTTTAAGTTTGCTTTTTTTAACTTCTATATTTAATTTATCTAACTGACCAGATTTCAATTTTTTTAAATTTTGTACTATTTTCAAAAATCTATTACTTTCTTTTTTACTCAATATATTATCAGTTAGGGTTAAAAATTTATTGATATAGTTTTTTCTTTTAAAAGGGCGGGTGCCATGAGGATGAGCATCAGCTCTATCCTGTTGTTCAGATATTTTTTTACCATTTTTTAATGTTATAACTACTTTTGCACCAAATGCTTTTTTCTTAGGGTTTGGATTATGATACTTTCTTGTCCATTTCTTATCTTCATGAGTTTGTATAGATTTCCATATTTTGATTGTACTTTTTCTTTTTGCTCTAGCTTTCGTATAAGATTTTATATGGTGCCAAGTACCATCCTCTAACGCTACAGCAAATATGTACATTATTGAATGATCTAAAGTTTCTCTACTTGCGTTAGGGTCCATTTTTTGTGGATCGTTTGCACCTGTACCAATCACATAATGAGTATGGTGACTAGTATAAATATCAATTTTTTTTATTTGATTTAAATTTTCTAATCTCTTTTTAAATTTTTTAGCTAAATCAATTAAAGCTTGTGATTGATATTCGGCTGAGTACTCTTTCGTGTAAGTTTCAAGTATCGCTTTTTTTGACTCATTTTTTTTTGGAAGGGGAACTTTGTATAATGCTTTTTTACCATCTAAAATTCTTGCTATAACACTATCTTCACCTTCATAAATTGGACTAGGAGCACCTTCACCACGCATAACTCTATCTACAGCTTCTATAGCAAGTTTTCCTGCATGCGCAGGAGCATAAGCTTTCCAACTTGAAATCTCACCTTTTCTAGATTGTCTTGTTGAAATTGTTGTATGTAGTGCTTGTTGTACTGCTTGATAAGTTGTTTCAGTGTTTAATCTTAACATTGACCCAATCCCTGCAGCAACACTAGGACCTAAATGCGCTATATGATCTATTTTATGTTTATGTAAACAAATTCCTTTTACTAAATTAACTTGAACTTCATAAGCAGTTATGATGCCTCTTAAAAGATCCAAACCACTTTTTTTATTTTGTTGAGCTACGCTTATCAATGGAGGAATATTATCTCCTGGATGGCTATAATCAGCAGCTAAAAAAGTGTCATGAAAATCTAGTTCTCTAACTGCCGTTCCATTGGACCAAGCTGCCCATTCACAATCAAATTTTAATTTACTATTTACACCAAATAATGTTGCACCTTTTTTTCTAGAATGTTTTAAAGCCATTTCTCTTGAAGAAATTACTGGCCTTCTATTAATAGAGGCAATAGCAACAGAAGCATTATCAATAATTCTATTGATGACCATTTCTATGGCATCTTTATTTAATTTAGCATTATCACTAGCTATTTCTGCAATCTTCCATGCAAGTTGATTTTTTTTTGATAGATGTGTTTTTGAAGGGTAAACTTTTACATTATGGATTATCAAAATAACTCCTAATTCTCGAGAATGTTTTTAATAGTTAAAAAAAAATAATCAATCTTAAAGATATTGAAGTATAATTTTTTCAATACCTATAAAGTCTTTTATAAGGTGATTATGATATATTTCTGTAATTTTTTTTTCTGTATATCCATCTTCTAATAAAATTATTGGCATGCCAGCATTTTTTGCAGCATTAGCATCTGTTTCACTATCACCAATCATTAAAGACTTTTGGATATCTCCATTTAATATTTCAACAACAGAAGTTAAATGTCTTGGGTCAGGTTTGCAGTATTCAAATGTATTGTGACCAGCAACATACTCAAAAAAATCATAAATACCAATTTTTTTTAAAAGATCGATAGCTAAATGCTCTTGTTTATTTGTACACACAGCCATAGATATTTTGTTTTCCTTACTCCAAATTAAAAATTCTTTTACACCATTAATAAGAGTGCTTTCATTAACAATATTTTTTCCATAAAAATCCACAAAGTCTTTAACCATTTCTTTTTTTATTTTCTCGTCTTGCACTTTTCCAAATTCTTTTTTTGCCTGTCCCCATATTGATCTTCCAAGCATAGCTCCAGCTCCTTGACCAACTAAATTTCTTATCTCTGCAGTTGACTTTGTAGGATAGCCAAATTTTTGCATTACATGATTGTGGGCACGCATCAAATCAGGCGCTGTATCTACCAGTGTGCCATCTAAATCAAAAAGAATTGT
>CABYGR010000040.1 GCA_902518595.1 uncultured Pelagibacteraceae bacterium
GTTTAGAGGCCCTATCTCTTGCATTAAAAGCATCTATTGGATCGCTATAATTTTTTTCATCAAAATTTGGATCTTTGTGAGAACGGTTTATATCAAAGTTCAAAAGAACATTTGGATGATCTCCACTAATTTCATCTTTTTCATCTTTTTCATAATTATTTGTTTGTTTAAGCCCAATTAAAATTTCAATATTGTTGGAAATAATTTTATTTTTTATTTTTTTAGCATCTTCAAATAACTTTTTTTTATCAATGCTATTTGATTTTATAACATATTCATCTAATAAAATTTTCTTAGCATGTGGGTCAGGTATTAAACCTTTTCTTGAATATCTTTTTGTTGGATCTGCTGAAGCAATATTTTCTAATTTTTTACTTATCCCATTTATATTTCTAAAATTTTTTGCGGATAACTCTTGGTAATAAAATTCTCTTGGAATAAATCCCATTAAATCGGATCTTTTTTGGCAATAATTTGAAATTTCCTTGATTTCTAATGCGTTCTTATTAATTGGAAATTTTCTATTATACAAATCTAAACACAGAACTAATTCATCTTTTCTAAATCTATTATTCCAACTTTGGATTTTTTTTCTAAATATTTCAGAAAAGTCTCTATCAAATATTATTCGATAATTTTCAAGAACAAGCGGAAATAAAAAAGCGTTGATTGAAAACGAATGTTCAGTTGTCGGTCTATCAGCTAAATTTCTATTTTTATAATAATGAAAATCAAAACCTACCGATCTAGCTTTATTTAATGTTTGAACTCTTGTAGGTAAAGATTGAGTGGATCTTATATTAATATTATACCCATAATTCCAAAATGAAAATGTGTTAGTTGTTTTATCGTATCCTAACAGTAAAATTTTATAATCCTCCCCCATATAAGAGTGAAGTGTTTCTTTGAGTTTAGGATTGAGTTGTATTCTTCTTTCTGCTGGAGGTCTTTTATTAACTGGTCCTTGAATCTTTGAATAATATAAAAGGTACTTATTATCATCTAAAATAATCTCTAAAAGATTTTCATCAATTTGCTTGAGTGTATAATCGTATAATTTTTGTTCTAAAGAATAATTAATTAGATTATAAATCATATATACTTGTAAATTATCAAAATTATTGAAAAAAGTAATGAAAACTTTAAGTTTATATTCAGGTGCTGGCGGAATCGATATAGGCTTTAAAAAAAATAAATTCCATACTTTATTAGCGATAGAAAGTTGGAGTAAAGCCTGCGAAACATTGAATACTAATAAAACTGCATCAAATATAATTTGTGAAGATATAAGAAAAATCGATTTTAAGGATTTACAAAAAAAATATAAGTTTGATTTTGTAGTGGGAGGACCTCCTTGTCCACCATTTTCAAAATCAAGATTTTATTTAAAAAACAAAAAAAGAGCTATGGATGATGAAGATACCCATACTTTAATAAACTATTTCTTAGCAATAAAAACATTTAAACCTAAAGCCTTTTTTTTTGAAAATGTTCATGGTTTTATTTATAAACCTCATCGAGCAGCCTTAGAATATTTTGAAAAAGAGTCGAAAAAACTTGGATATAATATCTCTCATCAAATCATCAATTGTGCTGATTATGGTGTCCCTCAAATTCGACAAAGATTTATATGCGTAGGTTTTAGAAAAGATCTGGGTAAATTTATATTCCCTAATCCAACTCATTCTAATCAAGATAGAGATGATAATCTATTTTTTGCCCCCTGGGTAACTTGTAAAGAGGCTATTGGAGATTTAGATTATCCACTTAAAGAAGATAAAGAAAAAATCCCAGGCTCTAAAGATAAAGAATTATTAAAGTTAGTTCCCCCAGGAGATAACTATCTTTTTTTTACTAAAGAAAGAAATCACCTAAAGCCAAAATTTAAATGGAGATCGAGGTACTGGTCTTTTTTATTGAAACTTTCACCTAGTAAACCTTCATGGACTATTCAGGCAAGTTTTTCAAATAATATGGGACCTTTTCATTGGAAAAATCGTTTTTTAAGAATTTCTGAAATTAAAAGATTACAAACTTTTCCAGACAAATATATGCTTTGTGGTAATTTTAATGATCAATGGAGACAAATTGGTAATGCAGTACCCCCATTGCTTTGTGAAAAAATCTCTTATGAAATTAAGAAACAATTAAAATTAAAATAATTAAAATTCGACTGCAGTAAAACCTGTGCCCAATACCTTTGGAATGTACAGTCTAAAATATGGAATATCAGTCATTTCAAAATCACCAATTTTCAATATTTGATCTGTTTCTTTTGATAAAATATTAAATTTATAAACTTGTAATGTTGCAATCTTATTTGATGTTTTTAATTTTTTTCCCTGGATTGGAGTTCCATAAGGAGAGTCCTTGTTAGGTGTTGGTTGCCATTTAGGTTCTTCATTTCTTAAAAATTCACAATGTAAGTAAGCATGTCCTGGTCTATTCATATTGGCCCCTTGTTCAACAGGTATTCTGCTTGATAGATCATTGAAATCACTTTCATGAACCCTTCTTACAAATTCTTTATCATCATTCATGAACATAATAGCAAGTTCTAAATTTTCATATTTAGAGGGATCTTGATTATTCTTAGTTGCTTCTTCTCTTTTCATTTTTCTCCAAGCTACAAGTTCTGACAAAATATCATATTGGTCAGCTGTTTCCTCATAACTATTTAGTTTGCTAATATACTTTTCAGTATAATCTGTAAGATCTAAATTATCTTTTATTTCTATACCTTTAATATTTTTTGCATAACTATGATTTGAAATT
>CABYGR010000041.1 GCA_902518595.1 uncultured Pelagibacteraceae bacterium
AGGTAATAGCATTTTTATACTTCAATCTATTTCATCTCCGGCAAATGATAATTTAATGGAATTGTTGCTTTGTGTAGATGCTTTAAAAAGATCTTCAGCAAAAAATATAACTGCTGTGATTCCTTATTTTGGATATGCAAGACAAGATAGAAAAGTAGCACCGAGAACTTCAATATCAGCAAAACTAGTTTCAAATTTAATTACAAAAGCTGGCGCTGATAGAGTTGTAACCGTAGATTTGCATGCAGGTCAAATTCAAGGATTTTTTGATATACCAGTCGACAACTTATTTTCTACTCCCATTTTTGCAAGACATGTTAAAAAAAAAATAAAAAGTAAAAATATTATTTGTGTTGCACCAGATGTTGGTGGAACTGAAAGGGCAAGAGCTTTAGGAAAGGCTCTAAATGTTGAACTGGCTATTGTTGATAAAAGAAGGCCAAAACCAGGACTGTCTCAAGTTATGAATGTGATAGGAAATGTAAAAAATAAAACATGTATTATTGTAGACGATATCATAGACTCTGGAGGCACTATTGTTAATGCAGCTAAGGCACTTAGAAATAGGGGTGCTAAGGAAGTTTATGTTTATATTACGCATGGAGTGTTAAGTGGAGATGCGGTCAGAAAAATCAAAAATTCTTTGATAAAAAATTTAGTTATCACAGACACCATAGATAATAGTGAAAAAATTAAAAATGCTAAAAATATTGAGGTTTTATCAATTTCAAGCCTTATGGGAGAAGCGATTAAAAGAATTTCTAACTCAACTTCTGTCTCAGATTTGTTTAAATAATTAACTTGAGTAATTAAAAACATGTGCTAAAAGCCTATGTTTTTATGAATTCTTTAGAAGCAAACATTAGAAATAATAAAACTAAAGGTGAATTAAATACCATTAGAAATAACGATGAAGTTCCTGCAATAATTTATGGAGGAACAGAGCAGAATGAAAAAATTTCTGTATCTAAAAAAAATTTAAAATCATCGATAGATAAAGAAAATTTTTTATCAAATATAATTACTTTAAATGTTAATGGTAAAAGCCAAAATGTTTTGCCAAGAGAAGTGATTTATGATGTATTGTCAGATGAACCTATTCACGTTGATTTTTTAAGAATTATTCCAGGTATAAAAATTAAAATAGAAATTCCTGTTGAATTCATAAATCATGAGAACTCTCCTGGTTTAAAGCGTGGTGGTGTACTAAATATTGTAAGAAGAAAAGTTGAACTTAATTGTCCAAGTGAAAAAATTCCTGAGAAACTTACTATAGATCTAGACGGTGTAGATATAGGTGAAAGCTTTAAAATTTCATCTGTTAAACTAGATCCAGAGGTAGTACCTACTATTCAAGGAAGAGACTTTGTAATCGCGACATTAGCTGCACCTACTGTCATGAAAGAACCAGAAAAACCAGCTGAAACCACGGAAGGTGAAGAAGGGGCTGAGGGTGCTGAGGCAGCAACTACAGATGGAGAAAAACCAGCTGCAGAAGGTGATAAAAAAGAAGGTGATGACAAAAAGACTGACGATAAAAAATCTGCTGATAAAAAACCTACTGAAGAAAAAAAATAATCAATTAAGTTGAAATTAAAATTCCAATAAAAATCTTATGCTTTTATTTATAGGTCTTGGCAATCCAACCCTCGATAGTCAAAATAATCGTCACAATATAGGTTTTAAGGTTATAGATGCAATTAATAAAAAATTTAATTTATCAAAACAAAAACCAAAATTTAAAGGACTATTGACAACCGGCATTATTGAAGAAGAAAAAATTTATGCAATTAAACCGCTAACTTTTATGAATAACTCAGGGATATGTATCAGAGAATTGCTAGAATACTTTAAGATTGATGTGGAGGATGTAATTGTTTTTCATGATGATTTAGATGTAGAGTTTGGAAAAATTAAAGCTAAATTTGGTGGTTCTGATGCAGGACATAATGGAATAGCTTCCATCGACAAGTTTATTGGCAAAGATTACTCAAGAGTTAGAGTTGGGATAGGAAAACCAAAAGCCAAAATTGAAGTTAGTGATTATGTTTTACAAAATTTTGATGAAGAAGAAGTTACTGAAATTGAAAAAATTTTAGAAAATATTACAGACTCAATTTCGATTTTAATAAAAAAGAAATTAGACTTATTTTCGAGTACAGTTAATAACAAAAAATGAGCTTCAAGTGTGGTATCGTTGGTTTACCTAATGTTGGTAAATCCACATTATTTAATGCGTTAACTAATTCAAACAAAGCTCAAGCTGCGAATTTTCCTTTCTGTACTATAGATCCAAATATAGGAGTTGTTTTAGTTCCTGATATTAGATTAAATAATTTATCAAGGATATCAAAATCTAAAAAAATAATTAATACCACAATATCATTTGTCGATATTGCTGGCTTAGTAAAAGGTGCATCTAAAGGTGAAGGCTTAGGAAACAAGTTTTTGTCCCATATAAGAGAAGTTGATGCAATTATTCATATGATTAGATGTTTCGACTCTAATGATATTCAAAATGTAAATCCAACAGTTGACCCCATCAGAGATTTAGAAATAATTGAAACTGAAATGATGTTAGCAGATCTAGAGTCTATTCAAAAAAGATTGGAAAAAAATAACAAGAAAAATGTAGATGAAGATCAATTGAAAA
>CABYGR010000042.1 GCA_902518595.1 uncultured Pelagibacteraceae bacterium
TCAGCAGCTTCTTCGATTATTCTTTCATAATTTTTTTGACTATTTTCAATTTCTGTCTTTAAATCTATATGTTTGTTGTTTAATTCTTTTATTTCTTGTTCTTTTTTATCTTTATAATCATAAACTAAATTTTTTAATTCTTTAAATTTGTTTGACAAATCCCTTAGTTCAATTTGTTTTTGTTCAACTTTTTTTTTTGTTTCGTGATATTCATCCATTACTTTAACTGCAGTAATCAACAAAAGTTTATTCTCTCCTATAGAACCCAAATCATTTTTTAAATCATTAAATTTTTGATTAATTTGAATAAGCAATTCCTCTAAATGTTCTTCTTGACCATCTTCACAAGATAATAGAAAGTCTTTACCATTAAATTTAATACTTACGTTTGCCATTTATCAATTTCCTCCAATAAAGTATCTGTTTCTTGATTCAACTCATCAATTTTTTCAGAAAACTGAATATGTTTTTTTTGATCTGCGCTCTCTTTATTTTTAAATTCTTCTAAATTTTTGGATAAATAATTATATTCATCTTTTAAATGATTATATTTTTCCTCTAACTCTTGTTTTTCAATTTCTAATTGATTTTTTTTTGTTTTTAATTTTTCAATATTATTTAGTAAATCAGGATTTTTTAAATTAAAATTACTCAGTTTAGTAAGGGCTAATTTTAATTTTTTTTCTTTTTCGTTCACAGAATTCATATATATATGATTATATTATTAAATAGAATCTTCTTAGTCTACACAGGATAAATTTTGAATAAATTACACAATGAATTAGCTAATTGTATAAGATTTTTATCTATCGATGCTGTTCAAAAAGCAAATTCTGGTCACCCCGGCATGCCTATGGGAATGGCTGATGTTGTTACTGTTCTTTATAAAGATTTTTTAAATTTTGACCCAAAGAATCCAAATTGGATAAATAGAGATAGATTTGTTCTTTCAGCAGGTCACGGATCTATGTTGCTTTACTCTCTTCTGTATTTAACAGGTTATAAAAGTGTTTCATTAAATGATATAAAAAATTTTAGGCAGTTAGATTCTATTTGTGCTGGTCATCCAGAGTATCATCTAAATAGTGGAATAGAAACTACCACTGGTCCTTTAGGACAAGGAATATCAAATGCAGTAGGCTTTGCAATATCTGAAGAAATTTTGAAAAAAAAATTTGGAAAAAATAAAATTGATCATAAAACATATGTGCTAGCTGGTGATGGTTGTTTGATGGAAGGAATAAGTCACGAAGCTCTAAGTCTAGCTGGTCATCTGAAACTTAAAAATCTTATTTTACTATTTGATAATAATTCCATATCAATTGATGGCCCTACTAGTCTAGCAGTTTCAGATAACCATGAAAAAAGGTTTAAAAGTTATGGATGGAATTACTTAAAAATTAATGGTCACAATAAAAGGGAAATATTCAAAGCTCTAAAACAAGCTCAAAAATCAAAAAAACCTATAGCTATTTCTTGCAAAACTATAATTGGCTATGGCTCACCAAATAAAAGTGGCAAAGCATCATCTCATGGAAGTCCTCTGGGGGAAGATGAAATAAAATTGGTAAGAAAAAAATTAAAATGGAAATATAAACCTTTCGAAATTCCAAATAATTTATTAAAGGAATGGAAAGAGATTGGAAATAAAGCTTCAAATAAAGCTAAAAAACATCAGAATAAATATAAGAAAATCCTTTCAAATAATGAATTTTTAAAATCATTTAATGATTCAATAGAAAAAACAAAAAAAAATTATTTAAATAATTTAAAACCTCTTGCCACAAGAAAGTCTTCTGAAATGTTTTTAGATATTATATCTAAATTACCAAACCTTATTGGGGGTTCTGCTGATTTAGCTGGTTCAAATAATACTAAAACCAAAGATCACAAAATAATAAAGCCTGGTAATTTTTCTGGAAATTATATTCATTACGGAGTTAGAGAGCATGCGATGTGTGGAATAATGAACGGAATTGCACTACATAGTAATTTAATTCCTTATGGAGGTACTTTTTTAATATTCAGCGATTATTGTAAGCCATCAATCAGGCTAGCTGCTATGATGAAACAAAGAGTAATATATGTTTTTACTCATGACTCAATTGGTCTTGGGGAAGATGGCCCCACACACCAACCAATTGAACAGTTAACTAGCTTAAGATCTATTCCAAACTTAAATGTATTTAGACCAGCTGATTTGATAGAAACTTTTGAATGCTGGCAATTAGCAATAGAAAATAAAAATTCCCCCAGTGTAATTGCTTTAACAAGACAGGGAACTATTCCAGTCAGAACTAAAGATTCTTCCAAAAATAAATCATCTACGGGCGCTTATGAAATTTTGAGAACTGGAGATGACATAAAGATAACAATACTATCTTCAGGCTCTGAGACTGGTTTGGCATGTAATATTAGTCATAAATTAGCCACAGAGAGTATTTACTCTAAAGTAATATCTGTGCCTTGTCAGGAATTATTTGACCAACAAAATGAAAGTTATAAAAATAAAGTTTTAGCTGAAACTGACCTGATTGTATCTTTAGAAGCTTCTGAAACAGGATATTGGAAAAAATACACTGGTATTAATGGATTGAACTTTGGAATTAATGATTTTGGAAAAAGT
>CABYGR010000043.1 GCA_902518595.1 uncultured Pelagibacteraceae bacterium
AAAAAATTATAAAATTTCATTACCTAAAATCAAAAAAAAAAATCAAATGAATTTTTTTGAGTGGTCATTTGATGAGCCTTTATCAATCAGTAAATATGGTATACCTGAACCAATATCAAAAAAAATTGTTTATCCTGATGTTTTAATAATACCTTTGGTAGCATTTGATTATAATTTAAATAGACTTGGTTACGGAGGTGGTTATTATGATAGGTATCTTGCAAAATTTTTTAAAAAAAAAAAAATTATAAAAATAGGAATTGCACATTCTTTTCAAAAACTAGTTAAAATACCAACAAACAAATATGATATAAAACTTGACTATATAGTTACTGAAAAAAGATTGTATAAATGAGAATTTTATTTTTAGGTGATGTAGTTGGAATATCTGGTTGTTCAAAAATAATGAATAATCTTAAATCAGAAATTGAAAAAAAGAATATTGATTTTGTAATACTTAATGGAGAAAACTCATCAGAGCCAGGCGTAGGTCTTAATATAGAAACCTGCAAGGACTTTTTTAATTGTGGAGTAGATGTAATCACAACGGGAAATCACGTTTGGGACCAAAAAGAAATAATGAGCTATATAGAGAAGGAAAACAGACTGCTAAGACCTTTCAATCTATATGAGCCATCCCCAGGAAAAGGATTTGAAATTTATGAAACTTCTCAAAAAATTAAAATAGGTGTTTTAAATTTAATGGGTAACGTCTTTATGAAAAAATGTGATGATGTTTTCACTATATCTAAAAAATTTATGAAAGATTATAAATTAAAAAAAGATTATGATTTATTGATAGTTGATTTTCATGGAGAAATTACAAGTGAAAAAAATGCTATAGGTCACTTTTTTGATGGACAAGCTACATTAGTGGTTGGTACTCATACACACATCCCTACTAATGATGCACGGATTTTAAATAATGGAACTGGTTATCAAACAGATGCTGGAATGTGTGGTGACTACGACTCAGTAATAGGCATGAACAAAGAAAATTCAATCAATAGATTCTTAAAAGAGAAATCCACCAAACATTATCCTGCTGTTGGAGAGGCTACTTTAAGTGGAGTTATAGTTGATAGTAATATAGAAACTGGTTTAGCTAAAAATATAGAAAGTTATATTTTTGGAGGACAATTAAAAAATACACTTTAATTATGGCAGGACATTCTCATTGGGCTGGAATTAAGCACAAAAAAGGTAAGGCAGATAAACAAAGATCAAAAATTTTTTCTAAATTATCTAAAGAAATAACTGTTGCAGCAAAACTTGGAGACAAGGATCCTTCAATAAATCCTAGATTAAGATCAGCAATTCAAGCTGCGAGGTCAGCCAATATGCCAAAAGACAATATCGAAAGAGCAATTAACAAATCCTCAATAAATGCTGAATCTAATTTTGAAAATTTAAGGTATGAGGGGTTTGGTCCAGAAAAAGTCGCAGTTATAGTTGAAACTTTGACAGACAATAAAAATAGAACAGCTTCGAATATTAGAACTATTTTTCAAAAAGCTGGTGGTAGTTTAGGAAGTCAAGGATCTGCATCACATAATTTTAATCAATTGGGAGTAATTAAAATAGATAAAAATGAAATTTCCGATGAGGAAATTTTTGAACTCTCGATAGACTCTGGAGCAGATGAATGTATATCTAAAGATAACTTTCATGAAATACAGTGTTCAATTAACGAAATTTATAATGTAAAAAAAAATTTAGAAAAAAAAATTAATAATTTCATATCAACAGAAATAGAATGGATTCCTTTAAATTGTGTGAAAATATCAAAAGATCATCAAGCAAATTTAATAGAATTTTTTGAAACTTTAGAGGATGATGATGATGTTCAAAATATTTTTTCAAATGTTCAACTAAATACAATTTGATGTTAATTATAGGTATAGACCCAGGAATATCAGGATCAATTTGTTTCTTTGAAGATGGAAAAATTTTAGATGTTGTAGAAATGCCAACAATGATTGAAGGAAAAAAAAATAAAAGACAAGTAAATGGTTCTCAAGTTTATAATGAAATCTTTAAAAGAATAAAAAAAATTGATAAAAGGAACATTAAAGTGATTATTGAGCAGGTGTCTGCAATGCCTGGGCAAGGAGTAACTAGTATGTTTAATTTTGGCCAATCTTTTGGTATTTTGAAAGGAATGTGCTCTGCAATGCAGTTGCCAATGTATTTTGTAAGACCAGCTAAATGGAAAAAGTATTTTAATTTGATTAACTCTGAAAAAGATGCCAGTAGAACAAAAGCTATTGAGATTTTTCCTTATTATTCATCAAATTTATCAAAAAAAAAGGATTCTAACAAAGCAGACGCAATATTGATTGCAAGTTATTACTACGAAACCTTTAGATTAGAGGAATAACTTGTTTGTAAGAGTCAAATTAATGACACATTTGAGTGTGAAAAGAATTTAATATGGAAGCAGATATTTCGACTCAAGCTGTAGGTTTAGCATCAAGTGCAGATTTTTCTTTGATGAACCTTTTTTTAAGAGCTGATATAATTGTCA
>CABYGR010000044.1 GCA_902518595.1 uncultured Pelagibacteraceae bacterium
CATAAATTAAAAGCCCATTTTTTTTCAAACTTTCACTTGCTATTTTCTTCCTAGGAAGATTTTTTAATTGTTTATTAATTGAAGATTTAGTTTTCTTTATCAATTCTTTACTTTTCGACAATAATATTGCCATTGCATCAACATCGTGTTCGCTTTGAGCAATCATGCTTGATGCTATTGTTTCTGGTGAAGATGAAGAATCTCCTATGCAAAGAATTTCACTGGGACCATAATTAGCTGACTCGATCCCACACAAACCTTCTAGAAATACATATTTTTTACTTAAAGCGACCCATTTCGATCCTGGTCCTACAATTTTATTTACAGGCTTAACTTTTTTTGTCCCCATCGCTAATGCCATGATTGCTGAGGCACCCCCTAAACTATAACATTCTTTAATACCAAGTTTAGAGGCTGCATAATAAACTCCGCCATTAAGTTTTCCGTTTAAACTTGGAGTGCATAAGACAATTCTTTTTACTCCTGCTATGATAGCAGGCGTTGCACACATAATCAAACTACTTGGTAAATTTCCAGGCACATAAAATGCCGTACTACTTATACTTTTATTCTTATAATAAAATTTATTATTTAATCTATCTTTATAAAAAATATCTTTGGGTTTTTGCTTTCTATGCCAATCTTTTACTCTTTTACAAGTTTCATCAATAGCTCTTTTAATTTTTGGGTCAATTGATTTTATGGCCTTAGATATCTCTTTTTTACTTGGAATAATTTTAGAATTGGAATTAAAACGTTTTTCAAATCGAATTAGGGCTTTATCTTTATTCCTACGAACATCATTTATTATCTTTTCTACAGTTTTCAAAGTAGATCTATCAATGACTTTTCTCCTATCAATAATTTTATCAAGTTCATTATAAAATTTTTTTTTACTACTATCTAATATCTTCATTTTTTTCAGTATCTGTTTGATCTTCCAACGTAATATCAATTATCTCAATACTCAAAGCTATATGAGCATTATTTTTAAAAATCAAATTAATTTCAAAATTTTCTTTATTTTTTAAATAATCAATTGCGAGTAATTCTAAAGTTAAATCTTGATTTTTTTGATCAATATTTTTTGACTTTACTTTTGAAACATTATCAACCCTACAAATAGAATTGATTTTTCTTCCATCATTTTTATTTTCTATTTTAGACCTTTCGACAGATAATAGAAATATTTTATTCGATGGAAGATATTTCATATTAGACACTTTGGTCTTGCTCCCTGACATACACGCAGAGATCAATCTGAGCCCCTCTTGGTCGTTTGCAATAATTTTAGCATGATACTTTTTTTCACTCATTATCGAACTCTTTTTATTTTCACACCAATTTTTTTTAATTTATTCTCAAATTTTTCATATCCCCGATCTAATTGGTAGACTCTTAAAACCTTACTTACCCCATTAGATATTATAGCTGCAAGCACTAAAGCAGCTGAGCCTCTTAAATCACTAGAAGTTAATTCAGCTCCTAGAAATTTTGAATTTCCATTAATAATAATTTTATTACCTTGAATATCTATTTTGGCACCTAGTCTTCTAAGTTCAAAAATATGCATTGTTCTAGAATGAAAAATATTTTCTTTAATGACACTTTTACCCTTGGCTAGGCATAATAAAACAGTAAAGATAGGAGCAATATCTGTTGGAAAACCTGGCGACTCCTGGGTTCTAATTTTTTTTATACTTTTAATGTTTTTTGGTCCTTTGATAAAAATTCTATCCTTAAAAACTTTTATTTTTGCACCTATCCTTTTTAAATACTCAATTTCTTTCTTAATATAATTTGGATTAAAATTTTTAATTTCGAGTTCACCTTGGTTTAGACAAGCTAAAACTGAAAATGTTCCAGCTTCAATACGATCACCCATTATATTAAAATTAATCGAATTCAGAGAATTTACTCCTTCAATAATCAAAGATCTTTTTCCTGAAAATTTTATTTTTGCCCCAGCAGAATTTAAAAATTTTATTAATTCAAGTATCTCTGGCTCTATTGCTATGTTGCTTATATAACTTTTATTTTTTGCAATTACGGTACTTAAAATTATTTGTTCTGTTGCTCCAACACTAATGCTCTTAAATCGAATTTTTGTTCCCTTTAATTTGCCATTAGACTTTGCATAAATGTAACCAGCTTTTAACTTGTGCTCCATTCCTAGTCTTTTAAGTGCATCTAAATGTAAATCTATAGGTCTACCCGATTTTCCATTTAAAACACAACCACCAGGAAATGCTGTTATAGCTGAACCATATTTTGCAACTAATGGGCCAAGACAAAGTATAC
>CABYGR010000045.1 GCA_902518595.1 uncultured Pelagibacteraceae bacterium
TAATAGCTGAGTCTGCAGTTTCAACTATTTGTGACAACGAGGATAGTGTTGCTGCAGTTGATGCTGAAGATAAAGTTATTTGTTATAGAAATTGGTTAGGCTTAATGAGAGGAGATTTAATAATTCAGTTTGAAAAAAATGGTAAAAATTTAGAAAGAAAATTAAATCCTGATAGAAGCTATATTTCAAAGGATGGTAAAGGTTTAAAATTACATGGAAGAAGCTTGCTTTTAATTAGAAATGTTGGGCATCTCATGACTAACTCCTCTATTCTTTTAAAAGATGGTAGCGAGGTTCCAGAAGGAATTATGGATGCATTTATTACTTCAGCAGCAGCACTTCATGATTTAAAAAGAAGAAAGAACTCAAGAACTGGTTCTATTTACATTGTAAAACCTAAAATGCATGGACCAGATGAATGTGCTTTTACTGACTTAATTTTTTCTAATGTTGAAAAAATTTTAGAGTTAAAACCTAATACTATAAAAATAGGTTTAATGGATGAAGAAAGAAGAACTTCAGCTAATCTTAAAGAATGTATTAGAATTCTTTCAAAACGCCTTGTATTCCAAAATACTGGTTTTCTCGATCGCACGGGAGATGAGATGCATACATCCATGGAAGCTGGCCCAATGATAAAAAAAGGTGATATGAAATCCTCTAAATGGATACAAGCATATGAGAATAATAATGTAGATTTAGGTTTGAAATGTGGGTTTTCAGGAAAAGCTCAAATTGGTAAAGGGATGTGGGCTGCTCCTGATGAAATGAAAAAAATGATAGAAGAAAAGATTGGACAACTCAAGGCTGGGGCCAACTGCGCCTGGGTTCCTTCTCCAACAGCTGCTTCATTGCATGCTCTTCATTATCATGAGATCGATGTTTTTGATGTACAAAAAAAACTAGCTTCAAGATCTCCAGCAAAATTAGACGATCTTTTAACTATACCTGTAGCTAATAGACCTAATTGGTCAGTAGACGAGATTAATTCAGAAATTTCAAATTCTGCTCAAACTTTATTAGGATATGTTGTAAGATGGATTGACCATGGAATCGGGTGTTCTAAAGTTCCTGATATTAACAATATTGGTTTGATGGAAGATAGAGCAACTTTAAGAATATCTTCGCAACATATTGCTAATTGGTTACACCATGGAATTACTACAAAAATTCAAGTTATTGAAATAATGAAAGAAATGGCAAAAGTTGTTGATAAGCAAAATCAAAACGACCCTAATTATATTAAAATGAGTGACAATTTTGAAGACTCTATCGCATTCAAAACAGGATGTGATTTAATTTTTAAAGGTATAAATCAACCTTCAGGCTACACAGAGCCTTTATTACATTTTAATCGATTAAAAAAGAAATCTATCAAGAATTAGATTTTAAATTAGATCTATTTTTAAAAGCCGAAAATAATGTTCCATCATCTAGGCTTTCTATTTCGCCACCAACAGGTAATCCTTGAGCAAGTTTAGTAATTTTTACTTTTAGATGTTTTAAACTATCTTGGATATAATAAGCTGTAGTCTGACCCTCGACAGTCGCACTAGTAGCTAAAATAACCTCATCAATTTTATCTTTACTTACTCTTTCAACTAATGAATTTATAAGCAAATCTTCTTTTCTTTGGCCAGCCGAGGCTATTGTTCCACCTAAAATATGAAAGTAACCTTTGTAAATATTTGAATTTTCAATTGACCATTGATCTGCAATGTCTTCTACTACACATATCTTGTTAAACTTTTCTAGTGTATTTTCACAGTTTGTACACCCTTCTGTATTAGATTTTATAGATCCACAAGAACTACAACGAGTAATATTTTTATAAACTTTAGCTAGAGTGTTTGCCATTGGCCTAATTATTTCATCTCTATTATTAATTAATTTTAGAACTATTCTTTTTGCTGATTTTGGACCTAGTCCTGGTAGTTTAGAGATTAATTTAATTAATTCATCGATTTCAGATATATTTTGCATTAATTAAAGTGGCCATTTAAATCCAGGAATTCCAAATCCACCTGCCGTTTTAGAGATTTCTTCAGCAGTTTTTGATTTTAGTTGAGCTTTTGCGTTATTATGAGCTGCAACAATTAAATCCTCAATTATTGTTTTATCTTCTTTTAAAATTTCATCAGATATTTCAATTTTTTCCATTTCACCTTCACCATCTAGGGTAACTTTAACTGAATTAGTTCCTGAAATTCCCTCAACTTTTATACTCTTAATCTTTTTCTGACTTTCCTTCATTTTTGCCTCAAGCTCTTTAG
>CABYGR010000046.1 GCA_902518595.1 uncultured Pelagibacteraceae bacterium
AAGCCTGGGAAGCGAATGTAAAAGTTCACAAAAGAGGATTAGAACTTATTAAGCCAGGTGTAAAATGCTCTGATATTTGTCATGAACTCAATGAACTTTTTGCAGAACTTGGTTATCTTCAATTTAGAACTTTTGGCTATGGTCATTCATTTGGTATGCTTTCTCATTTTTATGGAAGAGAAGCTGGATTAGAGCTTAGAGAAGATATTGATACAGTTCTTAAAGAAAATATGATTGTTTCAATGGAACCAATGATTATGATTCCAGAAGGTAATCCTGGTGCAGGTGGTTATCGCGAACATGATATTTTAGTAATTGGAAAAGATGGAGTAGAAAATATTACAAAATTTCCTTTCGGCCCAGACCATAATATTATAAAAAATTAATCCATATGAGTGAATATAATACTATTGTTAATAGTTGGAATGAATGGGATCCTTTAAAGCATGTGATAGTTGGTCGAGCAGATGGCACTTGTATTCCAGCTCCAGAGCCTGCATTAGATGCAAAAGTTCCTGAGGATAGTGATATGCGAGGTCAATTTGGACCTAGAACTAAAGATACAGTTGAGAAAGCAAACCAACTTTTAGATAATTTTTCAAATATGCTTAAAAAAAGAGGTATTAAAGTAGATCGACCAACTCCAATAGATTTTGATCGAAAAACATCAACACCTGATTGGGAGGCTGAAACTATGTTTGGATGTATGCCTCCTAGGGATGTACTGCTAACTGTTGGAAATGAAATTTTAGAAGCTACAATGAGTTATCGATGTCGTTGGTTCGAATATCTTTGTTACCGACCACTTTTAAAAGAATATTATAATGCTGATCCTAATATGAGGCATGAGTCAGCTCCAAAACCAAGATTAACTGATGCAGATTATAGAAAAGATTATCTTTCTGATAAAATTGGTGTTCAAAAAAGATTGGATTGGACGGAAAAAAAATTTTTTGTAACTACAGAAGAAGAACCATTATTTGATGCAGCTGATGTATTAAGATTTGGTAAAGATTTAGTAGTACAACATGGTTTTACAACTAATTTAAAGGGAATTGATTGGTTAAAAAGACATTACAAAGATCATAGAGTTCATGCAGTTAATTTTCCTGGTGATCCATACCCAATTCATATAGATGCTACTTTTACTCCTATTAGAGAAGGATTAATTATTAACAATCCTCAAAGAAAACTTCCAAAAGAACAAAGAAAATTATTTGAAGATAATGGGTGGGAAATAATAGATAGTGCGCAACCCGCTCATAACGAACCACCTTCTCTTTGCTATTCATCAGTTTGGTTATCAATGAATGTCTTAGTACTTGATCCTAAAACAGTTTGCGTAGAAAAAAGTGAAGTGTATCAAGCAGAACAATTAGATAAACTTGGAATGGAAGTGATTCCAGTTGATCTTAGACAGGCTTATGCTTTTGGTGGGGGGCTTCATTGCTGTACTGCAGATGTATATAGAGAAGGATCTTTAAAAGATTATTTTCCAAAACAATAATTAATACTCACTTCTTTTTTTTGAGCCAAAATAAAAAATTTTCTGAAGAGCTTCATTTTCTTTTGATCTTAAAGCTAAATCGTCTTTATCTAATAATGATTTTGGTCGACTAATTATTTTATGATAATTATAATTATCTACCCCTCTTGCAATTTGAACTCCATTTTTTCCTAAGGTTTGTCTAACATTAGTTCCTATATAACTTTGAATAACAAAACCAATTCGCCGATCATTACTCTTATTTATTCCTGAGCCATGAACTATTCTAGGGTGGTGTAAAGATACTTGTCCTGCTTTTAGTTCAACTAATTTTAGTTTATTTTCTGGAACTCCTTTTATAGTTTGACCTCTAGTTAATAGGTTACCTTCATTAAAACTTTGATGATGATCTTTAACTTCAAGATGAGAGTTCGGCCACATTTTCATGCATCCATTTTCCTCATGAGAGTCTGTAATAGCAACCCATGCACTAACCCAATTATGTGGCTCAAGTCCAATATATTTTGCATCTTGATGATAACTTACAAAACCTTTTTGTTTTGCATCTTTTATAAAAAGTGTTGTACTACATACTAAAATATCTCTACCAATAATTTTTTCTACAGAGTCTAAAATTTTAGAATTATGAACTATCTCATCTAGCTTCGGAGAAATTAAATGAACGTTATATCTTCCTGATTTTTCAATTTCATTAGGCATTTCTTTTTCAATTATTTCA
>CABYGR010000047.1 GCA_902518595.1 uncultured Pelagibacteraceae bacterium
AAATAAAAAAGCTAGCACAACTACTTGAGTCGCATAATTAATATAATTTTCACCTAACTCAACATAATTTGAAACAACAATTATAGCTACTGATACACCTTTAGGATTTAAATATTGAAAAAGAAACGTTTCAATAAATTTAACTGGATTTGCTTTATTAATTGTTTCTGATCCTCTAGAAAAAGCAATCTTATAGGCTAAATATAATAAAAATAAAGTTCCAAGATATTTAATCACTACTTGTATTATCGGAAATAATTTAAATACATTAATTAATCCAATACTTAAAAAAATAACTAAAGAGGTAAAACCTAAAGTCACTCCTAAAATATGGGGAATAGTTTTAGTTATCCCAAAATTAAATCCTGAATAAGAAGCAACAACATTATTTGGTCCAGGAGTATAAGCTGTAACAAACCAAAATATTGCAATTGATAATATTTCTGGATGCATATCTATGCTATAGGCAAACCATCTTCAGATTTTTGAGAAGGATGAACTAAAATTACTTTACCTTCCTTGTCAATTGATCCTAAAATCAAAACCTGAGATACTACACCCGCAATATTTTTTTCTGGAAAATTACAAACTCCAATTACCTGTTTTCCTTTTAAATTTTCCTCATTATAATAATGAGTTATTTGAGCTGAAGATTGTTTAATACCAATCTCTTTTCCAAAATCTACTTTTACAACTAATGAAGGTTTTCTAGCTTTTTCATTTTTTTGGACTGAAATTACAGTGCCTACTCTAATGTCTACTTTGTCAAAAGTGTCATAGGTAATTTGTGGTTTCATAATAATAATATATATTTAAGTAAAAATATGAGTATAGAAAGCAATTTATACGAAAAATCAATAAAGATTTTAACTGATCTAATTAGTTATAGGACTGTTTCTGGTCAAGATAATAGTGAGCTTATAAATTACTGTGAAAAAATACTTAACGAATTAAGTATAGAAACTTTTAAAGTTTTTGATGAAGATAAAAAGAGAGTAAATTTATTTGGAACTCTAAAAGCAAAAAAAACAAATGGAAAAAAACCAATAATATTGTCTGGCCATACTGATGTTGTTCCTGTTTCTAAAGGCTGGTCATCAGATCCTTTTACAGCAACAATAAAGGGAGACAAACTTTATGGAAGAGGATCATGTGATATGAAAGGTTTTATCGCTTGCACCCTTGCTTTTGCACCAGTCTTTAAAGAAAATAATTTAGATAGAGATATTCATTTTTGTTACACTTTTGACGAAGAAACAGCATGTATAGGAGCTCCACTTTTAATTAAAGAATTAAAAAAAAGAAATATAAAAGATGGAATTTGTATAATTGGTGAACCTACTAATATGAGAATTATAGATGCACATAAAGGATGTTATGAGTACACAACTTATTTCGAGGGCTTAGCAGGACATAGTTCTGCACCACATAAAGGGGTAAGTGCTGTAGAGTTTGCTGCTAGATATGCAAATAAACTGATTGAGTTAAGAGAAGAACTAAAAAAAAGAGTTCCTAAAAATTCTATATTTGATCCACCTTTCTCAACTTTGCAGGTAGGTGGAATTTTTGGAGGGATAGCTCATAATGTAATTGCTGACAAATGTTATATTAATTGGGAAACAAGACCTGTTGTAAAAGAAGATGGAATTTTTTTAAATAATGAAATTGATAAATTTGCAAATGAAATACTTTTGCCAGAAATGAAAAAAGTTTTTTCTAAATCTAGTATTAAAAAAGAAATTATTGGCGAAGTAACAGGATTTGATCGTGTAGAAAAATCAGAGGCATGTGAACTTGTATCTAGTTTAACAGGTGATAATTCAAGAGAAGTAGTATCATTTGGAACTGAAGCAGGATTATTTCAAGAAGTTGGAATTAGTACGGTGGTATGTGGACCAGGATCAATAGAACAGGCTCATAAAGTAGATGAATTTATAGAGCTTAATGAATTAAAAAAATGTTTGAAATTTCTTAATAGTTTAAAAGATTTATCTACTCTAAATTAACTCCAACCACCAACAGATTTCACTTCTAAGAATTCTTCAAGACCGTGTTCTCCAGCTTCTCTTCCAATTCCTGAATGTTTAAAACCACCAAATGGAGCATCAACTGCAATACCAGCACCATTTACATCGACCA
>CABYGR010000048.1 GCA_902518595.1 uncultured Pelagibacteraceae bacterium
TTTGGCGAATACAGGTTTGTATCTAGTAAATTCTAAAGTATTTAAATTGATTAAAAAAAATGACAACGTAAGTTTTGTAGATTTAATAAACAAAGCAGTATCAAAGAAAATGAATATTGGCGTTTACCCTATACCAAGTAATGCTTGGATTGATTTAGGGCAATCAATAGATTTTATGAGAAAAAAATAATGATTAAAAAAAATTTAGTTATAATCCCCGCAAGAAAAGGTTCTAAGAGAATAAAAGATAAGAATCTTGTAAAAGTTTTAAACAAACCTTTAGTTTTATGGACAATAAATTTTGCTAAAAAACTCAAAAAGAAAAACTATGATTTAGTAGTTTCAAGTGATTGTGAGAAAATAAAAAAAATATGTAATAAAGAAAATGTATTATTTATAAAACGACCAAAAAAATTATCTAATGACCATACCTCAATGCATGAAGTAATATTTAATGCTATTAAAAATTTAAATAAAGATTACGAGTATATTATTTTATTACAACCAACATCACCTTTAAGAAAATTAGATTTAATTAGCAAGTCAATTAGAATACTAAATTTAAAAAGAAATTTTGATAGCCTTACACACTTAGCAAAAAATAGATCTTTTACAGGAAAAATAATAAATAATAGATGGGTACCTGACTATCATTCAAAAAGAAGATCACAAGATATTAATGATAAATTTTTACCAACTGGAAATCTTTATGTTTATAGATCGTTTTTATATAAGAATAAAATTAAATTTCCAAAAAAAACCTATGGTCTTATTTCAGATAATGAAAAATGGGTAGATATCGATAATCAAGAAGATTTAATATTATTAAATTTTTATTTAACTAAAAAACAAAATAGAAAAATTTTATTAAAGTCATGAATATTTATATACTTGTTGAAATTACTTCTAGAGAATTAGATAGCAAGCTTCTTCTAGCAATACTGGCAGCAGCAAGGGGGCATCAAGTTATACTCTCAGATACAGAAGGAATAGTGGAAGGTACAAAAAAAGGGATTCTTGCTCCAGGAATATTTCATACCAAGTCATTAACACCAACTGATTATAAACAAAAAAAAAATCAATTTTTTATTGATAAAGGCTTTAAAGTTACTAGCCTTGATGAAGAGGGAGGTTTGGATTTATTTGGTTATGAAGAATTTTCTAAGACGCGATTTTCAGATAAATCGATCGAACTAGCTTCAGCAGTTTTTGGATGGGGAGATGATGATGTTGATACTCTTAAAAAAAAATATTCTAAGTATGCATCCAAAATACACAAAACAGGATCACCACGTGTAGATCTATGGAAATCAAAATTTTCTAACTATTGGAAAATGCCAAAAAGTGCCCCCCAAAAGCCATTTTTATTGGTTTCCTCTAACATGGGTCTTTCAAATGGATATATGAAAATGCATGAATTGTATGAAATGAGTCATAAATTTGGTTATTATGATCGTGATCCAAATTTGATTAAAGATCAATTTATTAGAACATCTGAGTCTATGCTCAAGACAGGCGCCTTTATTGAAGCTATTAAATATTTAGGAAATAATAATAATAATGATTACGATATTGTTTTGCGCCCGCATCCTATTGAAAATATTGAAGCTTGGAAAATATATCTTGATGGTATTCCCAATGTTCATGTTATTCGTGAAGGATCCATATCTCCTTGGGTTAAAAACGCTTTTGCTGTAATGCATAATGGATGTACAACAGCAATAGAAACAATTGTTTCTAAAAAACCACTAGTAACATACGTCCCTTTTGAAACAAGTTTTGATAAAAATACCCCTAATCATTTAGGTCATCGTGCTAAATCACCTGAAGAACTTTCTAATATTTTAAAATCTATTTTTATAAATACTAAATCTGAGGGTCAAAATGAAAATAGAAACGAAACTAGTAAAATAATAGATAGAAAAGTTTTTTTGGATAAAAATGAATTAGCCGCTGAAAAGATAATTAAATTATGGGAAAATCTTATTGATAACAATCATTCAAGTTCCTCTAACTGGATTATGTTCCGATGGCTTTTAAGAAAAAATAAGATTAGAAAATTAATCGGTATAGCAAGAAGGAAGTTATTAGGAACATTTAAAGAAAATAATAAATTTCCTCCTTTTAA
>CABYGR010000049.1 GCA_902518595.1 uncultured Pelagibacteraceae bacterium
TTCATGATATTAAAGATCTTCAAACATCAGATAAAGAACATTTAACTTTTTTTCATTCAAAAAAATATCATTTACGAGCTTCTAAAACAAAAGCATCGTATTGTATAACTCTTAAAAATTTAGCACATTATTTACCAAAGGGATGTAAACCAATATGTGTTGATAATGTTTTATTAATAATTTCTCAAATCACATCTAAATTTTACCCTGATGCTATTAATGATGATTTTGATAATTCTGTTAAAAAAATTGAAGAATTAAATTTTAATAATAAAATTCAATATGGTCATAATGTTTTAGTTGGAGAAAATGTCAAAATTGGAAAAAATTGTTTAATTGGTCATAATACAATTATAGAAAAAAATGTTAATATTGGATCTAATTGTTCAATTGGATCAAATATAATAATAAGAAATACAATCATAGAAGACAATGTAGCAATACTTGATGGTTGCGTTATTGGAAAAAAAGGTTTTGGTTTTTTTCCTAATAAACAAAAAAATTTGAGATATCCTCACATAGGAATAGTACTTATTGGTGAAAATTCAGAAATTGGATGTGGAGCAACTATTGATAGAGGATCTATGTCGAACACTATAATAGGAAAAAATACTTTTTTAGATAATCAAATTCATATAGCTCATAATAATAAAATTGGAGATAATTGTATAATTGCAGGACAAGTTGGTTTTGCAGGAAGCTCTACTTTAGGTAACAACGTGATGATTGGTGGTCAGGCTGGTATATCAGGACATCTTAAAATTGGTAATAATGTTCAGATAGGTGGTGGCAGTGGAGTAATTAAAGACATTTCAGACAATAGTAAAGTTATGGGGTATCCCTCAAAAGATTTAAGACAATTTTTAAAAGATAATAAATGATAGATAAAACCGCAATCATTGACTCAAAAGCTAAGTTAGATAAAAATGTCCAAGTAGGCCCTTATTGCGTAATAGGCCCTAACGTTGAGATTGGAGAAAACTCTGTTATTCAATCACATGTAAATATTTCTGGAAATGTTAAAATTGGTAAAGGGAATAAGATATATCCTTTTGTTTCTATTAATGACCCGCAAGATTTAAAATATGCTGGAGAGCCAACCAACCTAATAATTGGAGATAATAATAAAATCAGAGAATACGTAACAATAAATCCAGGAACAGTAGGTGGTGGTGGTAAAACAGTAATAGGTAATAACTGTTTATTTATGATTTCTTCTCATATCGCTCATGATTGTCAGGTAGGAAATAATGTAATTATTGCGAACAATGTTCCTTTAGGTGGTCACGCAATTATTGAAGATAATGTTGTAATTGGAGGAAACTCTGCAGTTCAACAATTCACTAGAATTGGAAAAATGGCAATGATTGGTGGAATGACAGGTGTATTGCATGACGTAATTCCTTATGGATTATCAACAGGAAATAGAAACTCATTACAAGGATTAAACTTAATAGGTTTAAGAAGAGCTAAGTTTGAAAATAAGGATATTTTAGGCTTAAGTGAAGCTTATAAGGAGATTTTTGCCACAAAGAATGTCAATGAAAATATAAGTAAATTGAATGGTTCTTTTCAAGAAAATCCGTTAGTTAAGAATGTAATTGATTTTATAACAAAAGATAAAAAAAGATCTATTTGCACACCATTTTCGTAAAATGATAGGATTAATTTTTGGTGATACCGAATTTCCAAAGGAAATTCTAAAAACTGTCAAAAAAAGAAAAAATAAATATTTGATAATTGATTTGTCAAAATCAAAGAAGTTTAAAAATGATAGAAAATCTTATTCAGTTTCTATAGGTCAATTTGGTAAAATCATTAATATTCTTAAGGAAAATAACTGTAAAAAAGTCTTATTTGCTGGAAAGGTGAATAAACCAAACTTTTCTAAACTGAAATTGGACTTTAAAGGTATTTATTATATTCCAAGAATTATTAAAGCATCGAAGCTTGGTGATGCAGCAATACTTAAAGAAATAATCAAAATATTAGCTCAAAATAAGATTAAAACTGAAAATTCACTGACCTTTAATCCCGAACTATCC